>NZ_JBITDK010000001.1:0-127107 GCF_044454165.1 Streptomyces sp. NPDC051567
TTGCCACCGATCAGGACATCCGTCGCACGGTTGATCCCGTCGATCAGCGAATGACGGCAGCCGTACTTGTTGTCGAACTTCGACTTCGTCACCGCGTCGTTCACATTGATCGCCGGGAACAGCAGAGTCCCCTCGGCCATCATCTCGTACAGACGGTGCACACCCGTGGTCGTCTCCTCCGTCACCCCACGGATCTCCGACGCGAGCTGCGTCCACTTCTGCGGGGACTCGCCCAGGGTGCGGTTCAGCAGCGTGAGGATGTAGGCGTACTCCTCGGAGTCCGCCGTCGACGGGTCCGGAGCCGCGCCCGCCTTCTCGAACTCGACGCCCTTGTGGACGAGGAGGGTGGCGTCACCACCGTCGTCAAGGATCATGTTCGGGCCGCCGGTGGGGGTGTTCGGCCAGGTCAGCGCCTGCTCCGTGCACCACCAGTACTCCTCCAGCGTCTCGCCCTTCCAGGCGAAGACCGGAATGCCCCGAGGGTCCTCCGGAGTACCGTCCGGGCCCACCGCGATCGCGGCGGCCGCGTGGTCCTGCGTCGAGAAGATGTTGCAGGAGGCCCAGCGGACATCGGCGCCGAGCGCGACGAGCGTCTCGATCAGCACCGCCGTCTGCACCGTCATGTGCAGCGAACCCGTGACCCGGGCACCCGCCAGCGGCTGAGCCTCCGCGTACTCCCGGCGGATCGACATCAGACCCGGCATCTCGTGCTCGGCCAGCGTGATCTCCTTGCGGCCGAAAGCGGCAAGGGAAAGGTCTGCGACCTTGAAGTCCATGGGTGCTGCTCCTCATGGTGAGAGAGGGTGGGTACGGCTGAGCCGCGCGGCGTCCGGGAGGACGACACGCCGGGCACAGTCCGTCGGGGGCCCTCTCTCCCCTCGGCCGGTCGCGAGGACCGCCCGACCGCCATCAGCAGCGACGCCTGGCACTGGGGACGAATCTACACCGGGCGGTGGAGCCCGCCCCAGTCCCCCGGGGAAATCGGTTCCGCCCGCAGGGATGTCCGCACGAATCTCCGCACGGGGCTCCGGCCGGGTGCGCGTGCCGGGCTCCGCCCCGGCCGGCCGCGCGGCCTCAGTGGCCGTCGCCGCCGGGCGGGCGGCCCGGGTCGGTACCCGCGGCGGCGGACTCGGCGTGGTGGATGTCCGGCTCCAGGTAGATCACCCGGGCGATCGGGACGGCCGCCCGGATGCGGGCCTCGGCCGCGTCGATGGCGTCGGCCACCTGGGCCGCCGTGTCGTCGTGCCGGACGGCGATCTTGGCGGCGACCAGGAGTTCCTCCGGGCCGAGGTGGAGGGTCCGCATGTGGATGACGCCGGTGACGGTGGCCCCGTCGACGGCCGCGGCCTTGATCTTCTCGACCTCGTCCGTGCCCGCGGCCTCGCCGAGCAGCAGGGACTTGGTCTCGGCGGCCAGGACGATCGCGATGACGATCAGCAGGACGCCGATGCAGAGGGTCCCGATGCCGTCCCAGACGCCGTCGCCGGTCAGCAGGGCGAGGCCGACGCCCGCGAGGGCCAGGACCAGGCCGACGAGCGCGCCGAGGTCCTCCAGGAGGACCACCGGGAGCTCGGGGGCCTTGGCGCGCCGGATGAACTGGCCCCAGCTCAGGTCGCCCCGGGTCCGGTTCGACTCCTGGATCGCCGTCCGGAAGGAGAAGGACTCGGCGATGATCGCGAAGACGAGGACGCCGACCGGCCAGTACCAGTTCTCGATCGGGTGCGGGTCGTGGACCTTCTCGTAGCCCTCGTAGATGGCGAACATGCCACCGACGGTGAAGAGCACGATGGAGACGAGGAAGGCGTAGATGTAGCGCTCGCGCCCGTACCCGAAGGGGTGCTCGGGTGTCGCCTCGCGCCGGGCCCTTCTGCCGCCGAGGAGCAGCAGGCCCTGGTTCCCGGAGTCGGCCACGGAGTGGACGCTCTCCGCGAGCATCGAGGAGGAGCCGCTGAAGAGGAAGGCCACGAATTTGGCCACAGCGATGGCGAGGTTGGCGACGAGTGCCGCCACGATCGCCTTGGTGCCGCCCGACGCGCTCATGGGTGCAGGGTGTCCCTTCTGGCCGCTGACTACGGCCGCACATTGTTGCAGCCGCGGGGGCGGACAGGGCGTCAGATCACCACCGTGGCGCGGAAGACCGTACCGGTTCCCGACAGGACGGCGCTCTCCCCCGCCGGGACGAAGACCGACCCGCCGGGGGCCAGGGTCAGTTCACCGGCCTTCGGGGAGCCCTCGGTGCAGAGGAGGATCTGCGGGGCGGTGTCCGCGAGGACGCGGGGGGCGCCGCCGGGGGCGAGGACGAAGCGGGAGAGGCGGAACTCGTCGACGGGGGTCTCGTAGACCTCCTCGCCGTTGCCCTCGGGGCGCAGGATCGCGGGGTCGGCCGGGGTGAAGCGGACGACCTTGAGCAGTTCGGGGACGTCGATGTGCTTGGGGGTGAGCCCGCAGCGCAGCACGTTGTCGGAGTTGGCCATGATCTCGACGCCGAGGCCGTCGAGGTAGGCGTGCGGGACGCCCGCGCCGAGGAACATGGCCTCGCCGGGCTGGAGCCGGACGTGGTGGAGCAGCATGGCCGCGATCACGCCCGGGTCGCCCGGGTAGTGGTGCACGAGCGAGGCGTACGGGGTGTACGGGCCGCCCAGGCGGTCGGCGGCGGCGGCGGCCTCGGTGACCGTACGGGCCATCTCCTCGGGGTCGGCGGTCAGGACGGCGGTGAGGACCTCGCGCAGGGCCGCCTCCTCGGGGCGGGCGTGCAGGAGGTCCACGTACGGCTTGAGGCTGTCCACCTCCAGGCCGGCGAGGAGCGCGGCGGCCTCCAGGGGCGGGCGGAAGCCGCACAGGCCCTCGAAGGGGGTGAGCGCGCAGATCAGTTCGGGCTTGTGGCTGGCGTCCTTGTAGTTGCGGTGGCCCGCGTCGATCGGGATGCCGTGCCGCTCCTCGCGCGCGAAGCCCTCCCGGGCCTGGGCCAGGTCGGGGTGGACCTGGACGGAGAGGGGCGCGCCCGCGGCGAGGAGCTTGAGGAGGAAGGGGAGCCGGGGGCCGAACGCGGCGACGGTGGCGGCTCCGAGCTCGCCCACCGGGTCGGCGGCGACGACGTCCGCGAGGGTGACCTCGCCGGCGCCCCGGTCGAGGCGGGAAGGGGCACCGGGATGGGCGCCCATCCACATCTCGGCCTGGGGTTCACCGGTGGGCTCGGCCCCGAGGAGTGCGGGGATCGCGGTGGTGGAGCCCCAGGCGTAGGGGCGGATCGTGTTCGTCAGGCGGTCCATCGGTCGTCTTCCTGCGTCTTCCTGGATCTGGATGGTGCGGGCACAGGTGTGTGCCTCAGTGGTGTCCCCGGGAGGCCAGCGCCAGGTAGGCGGTGGCGAAGTCGGTGACGGCGAGGAGCTCGGCGAGCTGTTCGAGCTCCACGCCCTCCTCGGGTTCGAGCTCGCTGATGGCGGTGTCGTGGCCGAGGGCGAGTTCGCGGGCGGCGGTGGCGGCGGTGAGGCCGCCGGCCGGGCGGTCGCGCAGCAGGACGATGCGGGCGCGCAGGGCCTGGGGCTCCTCGACGCGGTCGCGGAAGAAGTCCCCGGGGTCGGCGCCGGCGGCGAAGGCTCCCGCGAGGAGGACGCCGTGGGCGGGCAGCGCCTCGGGGAGTTCGGCGGCGAGCGCGGGGCGCCCGGCGAGTTCGGCGAGGGTCGCGGCGAAGCGGCGGCCCGCGGGGCCGGCGGCGGCGCCCTCGCTCCAGATGAGCGGGAGGGAGTCGGCGAGCTCGGAGGCGAGGGTCTTGGCCGGGTTGGAGTAGGTGGCGACGGCGGGCCCGCAGCGGGCGGCGGTGCGGTCGAGCCGGTCCGCGACGAGCTGGAGGGTCCCGGGGTCGGCGGTGACCAGGCCGACCCTGTCGAGGAGGACCAGCAGCGGGGTCAGCAGGGCCCAGAGGGCGCCGGGTCCGGCCGCGGCGGATTCGTCGTACTCCTGGTACGGGGCCTTGGCCATCGGGACGAGGAGGCCGTGCGCGCCGTCGACGGCCTCGCTGAGCGGTGAGCGCTCGGGGGCGACGGCGACGACGGTGCAGCCGCGCCGGTACGCCTGTTCGGCGAGGACGGCGAGGCCGGGCTCGGTGCCGTCGGTGGTGGCGAGGAGGAGCAGGTCGACGGGGCCGGCCCAGCCGGGGAGCGCCCAGCGCAGCGCGCCGGCGGCGGGCGCGACGCCGGTCGGGTGCAGCCGGGTGACGGGGGCGCCGGCTCCGGCGAGGGCGCCGAGCAGGTCGGCGACTCCGGTGGCGGCGGTGCCGGGTCCGGCGATGAGGACGGCGCGGGGGCGGCCGTCGGGGCGCAGGTCGGCGAGGCCCGCCTCGGTGGCGTGCCGGGCGGCGGTGCGGACTCTGGCACCGGCCTCGGCGGCGCCGCGGAGCAGGCCGCGGCGGTCGGCGCGGACGAGTTCCTCCGGTGCGTCGAGCAGCGACTCGTCGAGCATGGCGGCCTCCGGCGGGGTGGGCGGGCGGGCGGCGGGGTGGCCCGGTGGCTCAGGCGGGGCGGCGGGCCTCGTCGACGAGGAGGACCGGGATGCCGTCGCGGACGGGGTACGCGAGACCGCAGCCCTGACCGGTGCAGATCAGCTCGGGGGCCGCCTCCTCGGCCGACTTGTCCTCAAGGGGCGAGTGGCAGGCGGGGCAGGCGAGGATCTCCAGAAGGCCGGCTTCGAGCGGCATGGGGGGTTCCCTTCGAACATGCGGTTTGGGCGAGGTCAGCGTACCGCCGAGTCACCTCCGGTGCGGTCCTGTGGGGTCCGGGCTGCGCCCCGGACCTGCGGGGCGGGCTGCGCCCGGGCGGGGTCGGGGCGTGCGGGGCGGCGGGGTCGGGGCGTGCGGGGCGGGCTGCGCCCGGGGCTTTACGGGGCTCCGCCCCGCACCCCGCGCCTCAAACGCCGGCGAGGCTGAGAATGCGGCCGGTGGCCCCTGGCGAGGCGGAAAAATGCGCCGGGGCTGAGAATGCGGCCGGGGCCCCCTGGCGAGGCGGAGAAGGGGCGGCGGGGGCGGGCGTGGCTGAGCCCCCGCCCGGGGGTGGGCGGGGGCTCGGAAGGCGGCGGGTCAGGCGCGGATGAGGGACAGGACCTCGTCGCGGACCTTGGCGAGGGTGGCCGCGTCGCGGGCCTCGACGTTCAGGCGGAGCAGGGGCTCGGTGTTGGAGGGGCGCAGGTTGAACCACCAGTCGGCGGTGGTCACCGTCAGGCCGTCCAGTTCGTCGAGGGTGACGCCGTCCTGGGTGCCGTAGGCCGCCTTGACGGCGGCGGTGCGGCCCGCCTGGTCGGCGACGGTGGAGTTGATCTCCCCGGAGCCGGCGTAGCGGTCGTAGGAGGAGACCAGCTCGGAGAGCGGGCCGTCCTGGCCGCCGAGGGCCGCGAGGACGTGGAGCGCGGCGAGCATGCCGGTGTCCGCGTTCCAGAAGTCCTTGAAGTAGTAGTGCGCGGAGTGCTCGCCGCCGAAGATGGCGCCGGACCTGGCCATCTCCTCCTTGATGAAGGAGTGGCCGACGCGGGTGCGGACGGGGGTGCCGCCGTGCTCGCGCACGACCTCGGGGACGGACCAGGAGGTGATCAGGTTGTGGATCACGGTGCCGGAGCCGCCGTTGCGGGCCAGCTCGCGGGCGGCGACCAGGGCGGTGATCGCGGACGGGGAGACTCCCTCGCCGCGCTCGTCGATGACGAAGCAGCGGTCGGCGTCGCCGTCGAAGGCGATGCCCAGGTCGGCGCCCTCGGCCTTCACGCGGGCCTGGAGGTCGACGACGTTCTTCGGGTCGAGGGGGTTGGCCTCGTGGTGGGGGAAGGTCCCGTCCAGCTCGAAGTACATCGGGACGAGGTCCAGCGGGAGGCCCGCGAAGACGGTGGGGACGGTGTGGCCGCCCATGCCGTTGCCCGCGTCGACGACGACCTTGAGCGGGCGGACGGCCGTGAGGTCGACCAGGCCCTTGAGGTGGTCGGCGTAGCCGGTGAGGGTGTCCTGCTCGGTGACGGTGCCCGGGACGGTGCCGGCGGGGATCGCGGGGGCGCCCTCGTCGCTCCACTTCTCGGCGAGCGCGCGGATCTGCGCGAGGCCGGTGTCCTGGCCCACGGGGGCGGCGCCGGCGCGGCAGAGCTTGATGCCGTTGTACTGGGCCGGGTTGTGCGAGGCCGTGAACATGGCGCCGGGCAGGTTCATGGACCCGGAGGCGTAGTACAGCTGGTCGGTGGAGCAGAGTCCGATGAGGGTGACGTCCACGCCGCGGGCGGCGGCGCCCCGGGCGAAGGCGCCGGACAGGCCCGGGGAGGAGGGGCGCATGTCGTGGCCGATCACGATCGCGGTGGCTCCGGTGACCTCCACGAACGCGGCGCCGAACAGCTCGGCCAGGTGCTCGTCCCACTCGTCCGGTACGACGCCGCGTACGTCGTATGCCTTGACGATGTTCGAAAGATCTGCGGCCACTGCCTGCCCTCCTGAGGTTCTGTACGGTCGGGCAAACCTACCTTGTACGGAGAGCGGCTTTTCGGACAATCGGAGTGTCAGGAGTCCGGTGAACGCAGGACGCGCAGGTGTCCGCGCCGGGTCTCGCCGGTCGCCGGGCCACTCTGGCCGGGAGTGGTGGCGGAGGAGGGGGCGCCGGGTTCGGCCGGGCGCTCGTAGGGGCGGGCGGACTCCCGGACGGCGTTGGCCAAGGCTTCGAGATCGTCGCCGCCGGGACGGGCCGGGGCCGTGGCGTCGGCCAGCCGGACGACCTCCCAGCCGCGCGGGGCGGTGAGGCGTTCGGAGTGCTCGGCGCACAGGTCGTAACAGTGGGGCTCGGCATAGGTGGCGAGCGGGCCGAGAACTGCGGTCGAATCGGCGTAGACGTACGTCAGTGTTGCGACGGCAGGGCGACCGCACGCGGTGCGCGAACAGCGACGTACAGGGCTCACGACGTTGGACGGTACCTCACTCTTGACCGGGCCGCGACGACGCTCCCGCCGGTCACTCCCCCGTGTCGTGATCACCGTGGGGCCGCGGGCGGGCCGGGGAAGGGCGGAGGGGCCCCGGGTGCGGCCCCGGCCGGGGGTGACACCGGGCCGGGACCCGGGCGTGGTCCGCCGTGCGGGCTACCCTGCGGGGGTGACGGACAGCCCCCTGACTCCACGCCCTGCCGGGACCCCCGGGCAGCCGCCCGCCGGTCCCCCCGCCGGGGCTCCGGCCGGTCCCCCCGCCGAGCCCCGGACCCGTCGGCGGGACCGGCACGGGCGCGGGATGCGCGGGCCGCTGGCTCCGCCCCAGGTGCCGCTGTCGGCGAGCCGGGCGGAGCTGTTCGGGGACCTCGTACGGGACTCGGTGGAGCGGCTGGAGCGGCGCTGGCCGCAGTTGGCCGAGGTGGAGTTCCTGGTCGGTGACGTCCCGGGGCCGCCGGGCGGCGCGGACGGCGGCTGGAACGACGAGGCGGTGCCGCTGGGCGCGCTGTCGGAGCCCGGCGAGGGCCGCCCGGCCCGGATCGTGGTCTTCCGGCGGCCGGTGGAGATCCGTACGAAGACGCGGGACGAGAAGGCGCTGCTGGTCCACGAGATCGTGGTGGAGCAGGTGGCGGAGCTGCTGGGGCTCTCACCGGAGACGGTGGACCCCCGCTACGACGAGGACTGACGGGACCGGCGGCGCTGACGGGGGTTCACCCGGGCCGTGCGGCCCGGGTGAACCCCCGTCACACCGGCAGCGCGTCACACCCTCGTCCCCCCTCATCTCCTCGCCCCCTCATCTCCTCGCCCTCATCGCGTCAGGACCGAGAGGTCCTGGGCGGCGCGGGGCACCGAGACCGTGGAGCGGTCGTCCGCGAGGGTCTGGACGGTGAACATCGGGACGCCCTCGTGCGGGAGGGTCAGGGTGCGGGCCGCGTGGACCGGGCCGCCCGAGAGGGTCTCGACCGTCAGGGCGTAGGTACCCCTACCGGCCCCGGCCGGGGCCAGGGAGAGCGTCCGGGTCGTGCCCGCCTTGACCGTGACCTCCCGGGTGGCCGCCTCGCCGCCCTCGGTGGCGGCCGAGGCCACCACCTTGACCTTGGCGTCGGTCCCGCCCGGGGCCGTCAGGGAGAGCAGCGTCGCGTTCTCCTCGGCCCGGTTGCCGGACACGGTGGCCCGCGCCCCCACCGGCCCGGTCGCCGGGACGAAGCCCAGCTCCTGCTTGGTGCCGGCGCCGCGGACCACCCGTACCGCCGCGACCACCGGGACGGGGTTCTTCTCGTCCACCGGGGTCAGCAGCAGTGAGCCCGGTTCGCCGCGGGTGAGGTCCTTGAGGTCCAGAGCGGCCGTCAGGCCGGCCTTGACGTGCAGTTGTTCGTTGCCGGCCGGGGTGAGGGAGCCGTTCGGGCCGGCCAGCCGGAGCCGGAGGTCGGCGTCCTCGTCGCCGGGGGCGAAGGCGACCAGCCGGACGGAGGTGGCGTCCGCCGGGATGCCGGGGAGGACCAGCGAGCCCGCCGGGTCGGTGGAGGCGGGCAGCCAGTCGGCGCCCACCCCCTCCTCGGCGGCCTGCACCGAGGCGCCGACCCGGCCCGCGCGGGTGGTGACGTGGGCGGTGACGTCCGCGAGCTGGGCCCCCGGGGCGAGGGAGGCCAGGGAGACGGTCCGGGTGGAGCGGGGGTCGATCCGGATGTTCTCGCTGGTGCCCTCGTCGGGCTCGGCCGCGCCGTCCGGGCCGAAGAGGGTGATGTCGACGACGGCCGCGGTGGCGTCCGGGTTGGTCAGGTGGAGGTAGTCCTCGCGGCCCTTGGCCGTGCTCGTCCCGGGGAACCAGAAGTCGGTGCCCGGCGCGGTGCAGGCGACGCCGAGGACGCCGCGGGCCCGGCCGGCCGTGACCCTGGTGGTCTGCTGCGTGGTCCAGCCGGGGGCGAGGGCCCCGTCGGCGGTCCCGGTCAGCGCGGGCGCGTCCGCCCCGGTGGCGGTGGCCCCGGCGGGCCGGCCCGGCTCCTTGGGTTCCAGTACGGGCCTGGCGTCCTTGGTGGCGCCGAGCAGCCGGGCCGAACCGGTGCGCCCGGGTCCGGGCGGGCCCGGGGTGTACGCCGTGTACGCCGTGTCGGCGGTGTCCGAGGCGCTGGGCGCCGGGCAGACCAGCAGGGACCGCTCCACCGGCATCCGGGCGGCGGCCGTGGCCCGGCCACCGGTGCCCGCCGGGCCCGCGGGGGTCCCGGTGAGCGCGGCGAGGGCGGTGACGGCGGCCAGCGCCGCGGCCACGGCCACCGGCGGCAGGAGTGCGCGCTGCTTCACTGCGTGGGGCTCCCGTCCGGACGCGGGTCGTGCGGTCCGTAGGTGTCGTGCGGCTCGTACGGGTGGGGGTGGGGCGGGGCCGGGTGGCCCTGCGGGGGGTACGGGTACGGCTCGTGCGCGTACGCCTCCTGCGGGTGCTGCTGGGCCGGGATGTGCGGGGGCGGGTCGGTGGCGGGGGGCGTGGGGGCCGGGGCGGGGCCGGCCCGTGCGCGCAGGCGGCGGGCCCGGCGGCCCTCGCCGGGCACGGCCGGGCCGGGCTGCGCCGGGACGGCGGCCTCCTGCTCGGGGAGGTCGTCGTCGAGCCGTGTCCGGCGGCCCGGCAGGGCCATGACCAGCAGGACCAGGGCGGACAGGCCCTGGGTCCCGTGCCAGGCGGTCCGGGTGAGGGAGTCCTCGTGGACGAGGTCGAGCCTGCCTCCGGCGGCGGGGAGGGCGAAGGCCTGGGCCCAGCCGTCCAGGGTCCTGGGCGCGAGCGGCCTGCCGTCGAGCGTGGCCCGCCAGCCGGGGTCGGCCCGGTCGGCGATGCGCAGGACGCGGCCCGCCTCCCCGGCCGGGATCTTGGTGTGGGCCTCGACGGGGCCGGAGGCGACCGGGATCGGGGCCTCGCCCGGCCGGGCGGGGACGATGACGGCGCGGGGCAGCCAGGGTTCGACGGCCCAGAGGGCGGTGCCGTCCTGCTGGTGGCGGCGGCTGAGTCCGGGGGTGGCGTCGAGGACGCGGCGGATCTCCTCGGGGCCGCCCGCGCGGAACATGACGAAGCGGACGGCGTAGCCGCCGAGCTGGCCGGACTGGTCGGCGCCGGAGCCCGCGACCAGGTGGGAGACCACCGTGTCGAGGCGGGCGTCGCCGCCGGTGGCGTCGGTGAGTTCGGCGTCGCCGAGGACGGCGCCGGAGCCCCGGACCAGGCTGTAGGAGACGGTGGCGGGCGGGCGGAGGTCGAGGACCAGGGTGCGGGTCCGGTTGTCGTCCCCACCGGCCTCGGCGACGAAGGCCGGGACCTGGACCGGGTCGCGGCGCTCCAGGGGGCCGTCCGCGCCGGAGAGCGTCCAGGCCGCCGCGGCGAGCAGCGGGCCCACGGCGGCGGCGAGCGCGACGAGGACGGCCAGCGGCTGGCGCCAGCCGAAGCTGCGGGCGGCGACCCGGTACTTGGCGCCGTCGGCGCCGACGAGGGCGGCGGCGAGCAGGGCGAGCCCGTACACGAGGGTGGCGGGTCCGGCCCAGCCGGTGCGGTCGAGGAGGACGGCCAGGAGCAGCGCGGCCAGGGCGGTGGCCCAGGCGGTGCGGACGGCGAAGGTCCGGTCGGCGCGGAGCAGGGCGGCGAGGGCGGCGAGGACGACTCCGGCGAAGAGGAGCCCGCCGGTGGTGCCGGGGCCGCCGGGGCTGGTGCCGAGGAGGCCGAGGGCGGTGGCGGAGCCGGTCGCGTAGGGCAGTCCGGCCTCGCGCAGGAGGCGGCCGGGGTGGGCGAGGAGCGTCAGGGACCAGGGGGCGAGGACGAGGAGGGGCACGGCGAGGGCGACGAGGAGCCTCGGGCCGTACGTCCTGAGGTGCGCGCGGCGCACGAGGAGCGCGGCGGCGCCGAGGACGGCGGCCAGCGGCCAGACGACGGGGGTGAAGGCGGTGGCCACGGTGAGCAGCAGGGCGTACGTCCACACCGCGCGCCGGGTGGTGCGGGCGGCCTGGCGGGGGTCGTCCGCGCCGAGGGCGAAGGTGGCGACGGCGGCGCGGGCGGCGAGCGGCAGCAGGACGGCGAGGACGGCGGTGCCTAGGCGGCCCCCGGCGAGGGCTCCGGTGACGGCGGGCAGGAAGGCGTAGGCGACGGCGGCCCAGGCGCGCAGCAGCCGGGAGGTGACCAGGGGCCGGGAGGCGAAGTAGGCGGTGAGTCCGGCGAGCGGGACGGAGCCGACGAGGAGCAGGGTCAGGGCGGCCTGGGGGGAGCCGAGGAGCAGGGTGGAGAGGGCGCCGAGGACGGCGAGGTAGGGGGGTGCTCCGGCGGTGGAGCCGGTGGAGACGGGGTGCCAGTCGCCGGTGTAGGTGTGCCAGAGGCCGAGTCCGGTGGCGGGGGCGGGCAGCAGGGCGCCGCCCATGAGGGAGCCGGTGGTGAGGAGGGAGCGGCAGGCGAGGAGGGAGGCGAGCAGGAGGAGGCCGAAGAGGGCGGGCGCGGGGTTGCGGGCGGTGCGCCGCAGGCGGGCGAAGGGTTCGGTCCCGGGGTGTCCGGGCCCGGATTCGGCGGCCGGGCCGTGCCGGCCGGAGGGGGTGGTGGCGGCGGTCTCGGTGGCGCGGCTCTCGCCGAAGTACCCGGCGAGCTGTTCGGCGTCGGCCCGCAGGGTGGCGCCGGGCGGCGGGAAGAGGTGGCGCAGTTCCCGGGCGGGGACGGCGGTCTTGCGGCGGGCCTTGCGGGCGGCGAGGACGCGGCCGGGGCGGAGCAGGGTGGTGAGGAGTCCGGCGATCTCGTCGACGGCCTGGCCGGGGGCCTTGCCGACGAGGTAGGCCAGGGCGCGGAGCACGGTGGAGAGCAGGACGCGCAGCAGGACGTAGGGCAGGGCGCGGGCGGAGGAGTTGGCCAGCATCGTGTAGACGCCGCCGGCCTTGTCGACGCGGTGCGGTCCGGTGGCCGTGCGTCCGGCGCAGTCCAGGGTGCGGCGTTCGCGGGCGGAGGCCTCGGCGTGGCGCAGGACGGCGTCGGGGGCGACGAGGACGGTGTGGCCCGCGCTCTGGGCGCGCCAGCAGAGGTCGACGTCGTCGCGCATGAGGGGGAGGCGGCGGTCGAAGCCGCCGAGGGCGTCGTAGACGTCGCGGCGGAGCAGCATGCCGGCGGTGGAGACGGAGAGGACGGGGCGGACCTGGTCGTGCTGGCCCTGGTCCTGTTCGCGGCGGTCGAGTCCGGTCCAGCGGCGTCCGCTGCGGGCGATGGTGACGCCTGCTTCGAGGAGTTGCCGCTCGTCGTACCAGCCGCGCAGTTTGGGCCCGATGACGGCGGCCTCGGGGTTCTCCTCGGCGACGCGCAGGAGTTCGGCGAGGGCGTCGGGGGCGGGGGCGCAGTCGTCGTGGAGGAGCCAGAGCCACTGGACGGGTTCGCCGTGGGGGAGGTCGGGGAGTGCGTACGCGTCGTCGTGCCAGGTGCGGGTGGCGGGGTCCCAGCCGCTGGGGCGCTTGAGGTACGGGAGGTCCTCGGGTGTCAGGGTGCCCGCGGTGCGGGCCGATTCGTCGACGGCGGCGCCGAATCCGGTGCGGCGGGCGAGGTGGAGGACGCGGTCGGGGCCCAGGGCTTCGGCGAGGAGGCGGGCGGAGTCGTCGGCGCTGCCGGTGTCGGCGGCGATGTGGTGCTGCGCGGGGCGTTCCTGGCCGAGGAGGCCGGCGAGGGTCCGGGGGAGCCAGCGGGCGCCGTCGTGGGCGACGACGACCGCGGTGACGACGTGCCGGGGGAACTGGGGGGTGGCGGCAGCCCGGTGGGAGGCCGTCGACTGGCTGTGCAGGGACATCGCGGTACGGGCCCTCCGGCCGGGGGTCCGGGGGCTGTTGGGCCCTCGGAGGCTGCTGGACAGCGCCCCACACTAACGGCTGGGCCAGGGCCGGTCCGCCTCCTGCGGGGAAGGTGCGGGAGGCGGGCCGCTGGTCTCCGAGGTGCCCTGCCGGCGGGTGTGGCCGGGGGGTGTGGCCGGTCGGCCGGATATGTCGCGCGATGAGGGGTGGCCGCCCGGGAGGGGGGTTTTCGGCCGGATCAGACCGCTGCCTTCTTCAGGCGGCGGCGCTCGCGTTCGGACAGGCCGCCCCAGATGCCGAAGCGCTCGTCGTTGGCGAGGGCGTACTCAAGGCATTCGGAGCGGACTTCGCAGGCGAGGCAGACCTTCTTGGCCTCGCGGGTGGAGCCGCCCTTCTCGGGAAAGAAGGACTCGGGGTCGGTCTGGGCGCACAGCGCGCGCTCCTGCCATCCGAGCTCTTCGTCCGCCTCCTCGACCAGCAGTTCCTGAAACAGCTCGGTCATGTGCGCCCCTCGCTCTGTCTGTGCGTCCCCGTCGGTGTCGTCACTGATCGCTACGTAACGACACGAGTGAAATTACAAGTGCGTGGCTCCAGCCCAGTCAAGCCGAGGTCTGCTATTGGGCCCCTTATTCACTCTGCGGAACCAAGCGTATGCAGAAAGTGTTCATATCGCTAAAAATCGTGACACATGCCCCGGGTACCCCCAGAGCACCCGACTTCACCCGTCATCGACGCGTCACCCCGGGGGGTGGTTGCGATCCGGCCAAAGAAGCGGCGCAGATCACATTCCGGTCACGGGCCGGTCATCGGGTTTGAACCCGGCCCCCGTGTGTTCGGCGGGTTCCGGTGTGGTTTCAGCGCCTTTGCCCCTGCGTGACGTGCACAAACCTTTCTCCGCCCGACCTGACCGAATGAGGTGAAATTGTTCGGCGAACCGGGTGGCGGGTTGACAGTCCGGCCCCCGACCCGCTCTCCTAGTTCGCATGTCAGCAACCTCAGCCGCCACTCGGACCCCCATTCGTGGGTTCCTCTGCGCCGGCCAGGTTCGCTGTTGCTGTCGCGGCTGTTGATGCCCACGGAGCCTTCGCTCCCTTGCGCTCCGGCCGGCCCCCGCAGCAACCGCCAGCACGACTGACATACGCCGAGGTACCTTCCCGATGAACACCACCACCGCGACCACCGCCACCCCGCAGCCCGCCGCCCCGGCGGACTGCGAGAGCGACCTCCAGATCGCCGGTGACATCCTCGCCGTCCAGCACCTCCTGCAACCCGCCCGTGAACACCCGGTCACCGTCGCCGAGTTCGCCGGACTCGCCCGTGACCTCGCCGGGGACCGGGCCGCCTGGGAACACCTGGTCCGCTACGACGCCACCACCCGCTGGTACCACCGGCTGCGCACCGGCCCCGGCTACGAGGTCTGGCTGCTCAGCTGGGTCCCCGGCCAGGGCAGCGGCCCGCACGGCCACGGCGCCTCCAGCGGAATCCTGACCGTCCTCGACGGCGAGCTCACCGAGCACACCGCCCGCGGGACGCTCGCCCTCGGTGCCGGGGCCCAGCGCGTCTTCGCCCCCGGCTACGCCCACGAGGTCGTCAACGACACCCTCGACGGGGCCGTCAGCCTGCACGTCTACTTCCCCGGGCTGACCGAGATGCCGATGCACAGCTGCTCGCCGGCCCACCCGCGGACCGTCCCGGCCTGACCTCCGCCCGCCCGCCTGGGCCGACCGGCTGGCCGTGCCGCGGCCGGGACGCGGGGCGGGGCGGGGAGCGGGGCGGGGCCCGGCCCTGACAGACTTCGGCGCATGCGCATTGTTGTTCTGGCCGGCGGTATAGGCGGCGCCCGTTTCCTCCGCGGACTCCTGTCGGCGGCCCCCGACGCGGAGATCACCGTCATCGGCAACACCGGTGACGACATCCACCTGTTCGGACTCAAGGTCTGCCCCGACCTGGACACCGTGATGTACACCCTCGGCGGTGGCATCGACGAGGACCAGGGCTGGGGCCGCGCCGAGGAGTCCTTCACCGTCAAGGAGGAACTCGCGGCGTACGGGGTCGGCCCCACCTGGTTCGGCCTCGGCGACCGCGACTTCGCCACCCACATCGTCCGTACGCAGATGCTCGGCGCGGGCTACCCGCTCAGCGCCGTCACCGAGGCGCTCTGCGACCGCTGGCGGCCCGGGGTGCGGCTGCTGCCGATGACCGACGACCGGGTCGAGACCCACGTCGCGATCACCGACCCCGACAGCGGCGAACGCCGGGTCGTCCACTTCCAGGAGTACTGGGTCCGGCTGCGCGCCTCGGTGGACGCGCAGGCCGTCGTCCCCGTCGGGGCCGAGCAGGCGAAGCCCGCGCCCGGCGTGCTGGAGGCCCTCGCCGCCGCCGACGTGATCCTCTTCCCGCCGTCCAACCCGGTCGTCTCCGTCGGGACGATCCTCGCCGTGCCCGGGGTCCGCGAGGCCGTGGCCGCCGCCGGGGCGCCCGTCGTCGGCCTCTCCCCCATCGTCGGGGGCGCGCCCGTGCGCGGCATGGCCGACAAGGTGCTGGCCGCGGTCGGCGTCGAGGCCACCGCCGCCGCGGTCGCCCTGCACTACGGGACCGGGCTGCTCGACGGCTGGCTCGTGGACACCGCCGACGCGGACGCCGTCGCCGAGGTGGAGGCCGCCGGGATCGCCTGCCGCGCGGTGCCGCTGATGATGACCGACCTCGCGGCCACCGCGCGGATGGCCCGCGCGGCGCTGGAGCTGGCCGAGGCCGCCCGGTGAGCGCCGGGCGCGTGCCCTCGTACGAGGTACGGGCCGTCGGCGGCATCCCCGAGGTGCGGCCCGGCGACGACCTGGCGGAGCTGATCGCGGCGGCCGGGCCCGCCCTGCGCGACGGCGACGTCCTGCTCGTCACCTCGAAGGTCGTCTCCAAGGCGGAGGGCCGGATCGTGGCGGCCTCCTCGCGGGAGGAGGCCATCGACGCGGAGACCGTACGGGTGGTCGCCCGCCGGGGCGCCCTGCGGATCACCGAGAACCGGCAGGGGCTGGTGATGGCGGCGGCGGGCGTCGACGCCTCGAACACGGCGGCGGGCACCGTGCTGCTGCTGCCCGAGGACCCGGACCGCTCGGCCGCCGCGATCCGCGCGGGGGTGCGCGAGCGGCTCGGCGTCGACGTGGGCGTGATCGTGACGGACACGTTCGGGCGACCCTGGCGCGCCGGGCTGACGGACGTGGCGATCGGCTCGGCCGGGGTGCGGGTCCTGGACGACCTGCGCGGCGGCGCCGACGCGCACGGCAACCCGCTGAGCACGACGGTCGTGGCGACCGCCGACGAGCTGGCCGCCGCCGGCGACCTGGTCAAGGGCAAGGCGGCCGGGCTGCCCGTGGCCGTCGTGCGCGGGCTCGCGCACGTCCTGGGCGAGGGTTCCTCGGCCCGGGACCTCGTCCGGGCCGCGCGGGACGACATGTTCCGGCTCGGGACCTCGGAGGCGGTCCGGGAGGCCGTGGCGCAGCGCCGCACCGTACGGGCCTTCACCGCGGAGCCGGTCGACCCGGGCGCGGTGCGGCGGGCGGTGGCGGCGGCCGTGACGGCCCCGGCGCCGCACCACACGACGCCGTGGCGGTTCGTCCTGCTGGAGTCCGCCGCCGCGCGGACACGGCTGCTCGACGCGATGCGCGACGCGTGGATCGCGGACCTGCGGCGCGACGGCCGCTCCGAGGAGTCGGTGGCGAAGCGGGTCCGGCGCGGCGACGTGCTGCGCCACGCGCCCTACCTGGTGGTGCCCTGTCTGGTCACGGACGGCGCGCACGCGTACGGCGACGCCCGCCGGGACGCGGCGGAGCGGGAGATGTTCGTGGTCGCCATGGGCGCGGGCGTACAGAACCTGCTGGTCGCGCTGGCCGGGGAACGGCTGGGCTCGGCGTGGGTCTCCTCGACCATGTTCTGCCGGGACGTGGTGCGCGAGGTGCTGAAGCTGCCGGACGACTGGGACCCGATGGGCGCGGTGGCGGTGGGCCACCCGGCCTCGGCGCCCGGCGGGCGGCCGGAGCGGCCGGTGGACCGGTTCGTCGAGGTCCGGTAGACGGGCGCCCTGCCCCCCCGGCTACCAGCGGCCGATGTCGCCGCGAGGCATCCGGGGCGCGCGGCGGGGCGGGGTGCGGCCCGCGAGGAGGATCAGCCGGACGGCGCGGTGGCGCTGCCCGGCGTAGGGGGCGAGGAGCTCCAGCATGGCGGCGTCGTCGGCGTCGCGGTCACCGGCCAGGGCGTACCCGACGATGCCGGGCAGGTGGAGGTCGCCGGTGGTGACGGCGTCGGCGGCGCCGTTGCTGCGCTGGAGCGTCTCGGCGGAGGTCCAGGGGCCGATGCCGGGGACGGTCTCCAGCCGGGCGGCGGCCTCGGCGAGCGGCATCCGGGCCGCCTCCTCCAGGCGGCCCGCGACCCGGGCGGCCCGGACGACGACGGCGGAGCGCCGGGCGTCGACCCCGGCCCGGTGCCAGTCCCAGGACGGGATCAGCGCCCAGGCGCGGGCGGCGGGCGGGACGCGCAGCTCCGGCGGGCCGGGGCCGGGGGCGGGTTCGCCGTACCGGCACACCAGGCGGCGCCAGGAGCGGTACGCCTCGTCGGAGGTGACCTTCTGCTCCAGGACCGTGGGAACCAGGGTCTCCAGGACCAGGCCGGTACGGGTCAGCCGCAGGCCGGGGCTGCGGCGGTGGCTCGCCAGGACGAGGCGGTGGCGGGGGACGAAGGCGGCGGGGTCGTCCCCGGCGCCGATCAGGTCCGGCATCCGGTCGAGGAACCACGCGGCGCCGGGGCCCCACGCCTCGGCGTGGATCTCCGCGCCCGACGCGGCCAGGCGGAGCGTGGCGGGGCCCTCGGGGGTCCGGGAGGCCCGCCAGAACGCCCCGTCGGGGGTGGTCCGGAAGGTGGGGTCGCCGGGGCCGCGCCGGAGCGGGCCGAGCGTGAGCCCGAGGTCGACGGGGACCGGGCCGCCGGGCCCGTCGCCGGGACTCCAGCGGCGGACCCCGCCGGACGCGGTGGGGGCCGGGCCCCTGGGCGGCGGGGGCTGCGCGGGCGCCCCGCCCGGGACCGGGGGCACGCGGGCCGGGCCGCCGCGCGTCGCGGTACGGGAGCGGGGATCGAAGCGTCCGGCCATCCTCCGAGCGTAGGCCCTCCCGGGCGGGGTACGGGCGCCGCCCGGGTCCGGCGGTGCGGGCGTGCCGACCCGCACGGGTACGGGCGTGCCCGGACCGCCGGACCCGGCGCCCCTGCCCCGGCGGGGCCCGGACCGCCGGGGGCACGGCCGTGACGGGTCCTGCCGTACGGGTACGGGCGCCGCCGGGGGCGGCGGAGCCGGGGCCCGGCCCGGGGAAGCCCGGCTCCGGTACCCCGTCCCGACCCGCTGCCGGGGCGGCCGGGACGGGGGGCGCTGCCCGCCCCGACTCATGGGGCGGGGCGGCAGCCGCGCCCTCCCGCCGGGGGCCCGGTGGCGGCCCGGGGGACCCGCCCGGCCCCGGTGGCTACGGGCGGCCCTGGAGGCGGGCCGAGGCCGTGCGGGTTGCCGGGAGCTTGCCGTACAGCAGCCGTCCCGGGCATTCCGTGGCGAAGCCGTCGCGGTGGCCCGAGATGACGTTCAGGCGCGCGTTGCGGCCCTTGCCGTAGAGGTTGCCGCCGGCCGACTTCAGGGTGGTCCTGCCGCGCGGGTCCGCGCCGAAGAGGCCGAGCTTCCAGGCCGTCAGCCGCGAGACCGCGTCGACCGCCGCCCTGGGCGGGGCCGTGGAGCCGTAGGAGCCGATCACCGCGATGCCCATGCTGTCGCTGTTGAAGCCCATGGTGTGGGCGCCCAGGACCGGCTTGGCGACCCCGCCCGCGCGGCCCTCGTAGACCGTGCCGCACTTGTCGACGGCGAAGTTGTAGCCGATGTCGCGCCAGCCGCTGCTGACCACGTGGTAGCGGTAGAGGCTGCGCAGCACCGCCGGGGCGTCCGCGCAGGCGTAGTTGTTGCCGGAGGCGGTGTGGTGGACGAAGGCGGCCTTGACCGTGCCCGTGTAGACGAAGCCCTTCTCGCGCAGGCTCTCGTTCGCGCCCCAGCCCTTGCGGGTGACGATCCGGGGGCGCGGGCCGATGTACGGGCGGGCCGCCGGGACCAGCGCGCCCTCGCTCGCGAAGAGCGCGTCGGCGGTGGAGTCGGCCTTGTCGAGCGCGGAGAGTTCCGTCGCGCCGAGCGGGGCGTGCGGGGCGTTCGCCGAGGACGCCTCGGCCGCCGCCATCGACAGGCCGGGCCGGGTGGCGCCGGACGCGCCCTTGTCGTCGTCCTCGGGGCGGCCGGTCTTGCCGTCGAGCACCGCCACCGGTTCCGCCTCGCCCGGGTCGACCAGTTCGATGCGCATGCCCGAGGGCAGCCGGGCGGCGACGCGGCCGGCCGGGGCGTCGGGCTCGGCCTGGACGCGGACCTCCACGCCGTCGGACTCGCCGACCCACAGCGGGGCGGTGGCGCCCCGGACCCGGCCGGAGCCGCGTTCCGCCGTGCCGGGGTCGGCCGCGTGCTCGCTGTTGTGGGTCTCCACGTCCTGCCAGCCGGACCAGGCGGCGGTGGCGGTGGAGCGGGTACGGACCTGCACGTGCCCGGAGAGCTGGGTGCTCGCGTCGTCCCAGACGACGCCGACCAGCGAGAACGTCCTGACATCGTGTGCGGCCAGGCCCCGCGCCTCGGGCAGGTGGGGCGAGGTGTCCGTGGAGGGGACGCCGGACCGGTCCGCCGCCCGTCCCAGGGGGACGAGCGGCAGCGACTGGGTGGACCCGGCAGGGGTCACGGGGACGGACTCTGCCAGGGCCGGGGTGGGAAGCGCGACGGGCAGGGCCAGGGCCGCTGCCGTCGCGACGACGATCGAGGAAGCAAGGAGTCCACGCATGAGAAAGATGCTGGGCACAGTCACCGCCGGGCGCCATCCGAGAACTGATACTCCGTCCGATATACCCTGAATAACCCCCCCTCATACGGAGCATCCCGTTTCGCTCTGACGGAGGACCGGGGCCGCCGCCGGGGAGGGGCGCCCGCGTACCCTGTGCCGGGTGAACGCCACTGACCGCACCCCTGCCGACCTGCTGCGATCCGCGCTCGCCGCCGATCCGGGCCGCCCGCTCGTCACCTTCTACGACGACGCCACGGGCGAGCGCGTCGAATTGTCCGTCGCCACCTTCGCCAATTGGGTGGCCAAGACCGCCAATCTGCTCCAGGGCGACCTGGGCGCGGAGCCGGGCGACCGGCTCGCGCTGCTGCTGCCCGCGCACTGGCAGAGCGCCGTGTGGCTGCTCGCCTGCGCCTCCGTCGGGGTCGTCGCCGAGGTGGGGGGCGACCCGGCCGGCGCCGATCTCGTCGTCAGCGGCCCGGACACGCTGGAGGAGGCCCGCGCGTGCGGGGGCGAGCGGGTCGCCCTCGCGCTGCGCCCGCTGGGCGGGCGGTTCCCGCAGCCGCCGGACGGGTTCGCGGACTACGCGGTGGAGGTGCCGGGGCAGGGCGACCGGTTCGCCCCCTTCGTCCCCGTCGACGCGGACGGCCCGGGGCTGGTCGTCGACGGCGGGGAACTCTCGTACGCGGAGCTGACCGGGCGGGCGCGCGAGGACGCGGCGCGGCTCGGGCTCGGCGCGGGCTCACGGGTGCTGACCGGGCTGGGCTACGACACCTGGGAGGGGCTCTCGGCCGGTCTCTTCGCCGCCCTGGCCGCCGGGGGTTCCGTCGTCCTGTGCCGGAACCTGGAGCTGCTCGGGGCGGACGCCCTGGCCCGGCGGACCGAGGACGAGCGGGTCACCCACACCGTCCCCGCGTAGGTCCCCGTCCGCGCCGCCCCGGCGGGGAGTCCCGGCGGGGAGTCCCGGCGGGAGTCCGGGCGGGGAGTCCGGGCGGGGAGTCCGGGCGGGGAGTCCGGGCGGTTTGTCACCCGCATGGCCCTGTACGGGCCCCTGCCCCCGGGCCGCCGTCGCCGCCCGGGGGCAGGATCGGCAGTAGCCGTACCCACCCGTACGGCCGGTCGCCGGAGCGGTGAGGGGACGGACCCGAGTGAGTGACAGCGCGGGCATACCCGGCGGCGCCGGAGCGGGCGGACGGGCTCCACGGCGCCCGCGCGGTCCCCGCGAGCCGCGCGGGCGCCGACGACGGCTGCTGCGCCGGCTCGGCCTCGGCGTGGTCCTGCTGCTCCTCGCCGGGGCGGGCACCGGCTGGTGGCTCTACAACAAGCTGGACGGGAACATCACCGCGGACGCCGCCGCGGCGGCCGAGCTGGAGCGCTACGAGCGCGAGCGCCCCGCGCACGCCGTCAGCGGGGCGGAGAACATCCTGGTGATCGGCTCGGACTCGCGCGCCGGCAGGGCGAACGGCCGCTACGGGCGGGACGAGGACAGCCAGCGCTCGGACACCGTGATCCTGCTGCACCTGTCGGCGGACCGCGGGAGCGCGACCGCCGTCTCGATACCCCGGGACCTGATGACCGACATCCCGAGCTGCCGCACCCCGGACGGGAGCCGCACCACCGAGCAGTTCGCCCAGTTCAACTGGGCGTTCGAGTGGGGCGGGGCCGCCTGCACGATCCGTACGGTGGAGAAGCTCAGCGGAATCCGCGTCGACCACCACATGGTGGTGGACTTCGGGGGGTTCACCCGGATGGTAGACGCCGTCGGCGGGGTGGAGGTCTGCCTCAAGCAGCCGGTGAACGACGCCGAGGCCCGGCTGCGGCTGCCCGCCGGGCGCCAGACCCTCCGGGGCGAGCAGGCCCTCGGCTTCGTCCGCGCCCGCCACAGCCTGGGCGACGGCAGCGACACCGAACGGATCGCGCGCCAGCAGGAGTTCCTCGGTTCGCTCGTCAAGAAGGTGCAGAGCGACGGGGTCCTGCTCAACCCGACCCGGCTCTACCCGCTGCTGGACGCGGCGACCTCCTCGCTGACGACGGACCCGGGGCTGGCCTCGCTGCGCGACCTGTACAACCTCGTACGGGACATCCGGGACGTCCCGACCGGCCAGGTCCGGTTCCTGACCGTGCCCCGGCAGCCCTACGAGGCCGATCCGAACCGGGACGAACTGGTGGAGCCCGACGCGGCACTGCTGTTCGACCGGCTGCGGATGGACCGGCCGGTGCGGGTGGTCCCGCCGAAGCCGCAGGACCAGGCGGCACAAGGGGCCGAGGGAGGCCGGGGGAACCGGCCGGCGGCCGGGGCGGGGACGCCCGGAGGGGGCCGCGCCGGACCCACGCCCGCCCCCGCTTTCACCGGCACCACGGCGGGCCGGGCCGACTGCCGGTAAAGCAATCCCAAAAGCCGGTGACCGAACCGGGTGGGATGAGGTGTTCGCCCCGTTATAAGGGAAGTGGAATTTGTCACCGGCATGGTTTGCGGCTGAACTGGCCGGATAAGGTGGGCGATCCGGTGTTCCGGCCGCTCAAGAGGCCGGGCGCCAGCAGCCGGATCGTTGACCGTGCGCCTGGGGGAGGCGCTTCGCGAGGCACCGACGGAGGATTCGAGCAACCGTGGATGCGCAGAGCCGTGGGCGGGCGGACGAGATCGACCCCGCAGACCAGTGGGTACTCAATCCCCGCACCGGCCACTACGAAATGCGACCGGACCACTCCGCTGCGCCACCGCAGGCGCAGCCCACCGTCGCCTCCCCCCGCAGACCCGGCACCGCCCCCACCGCCCCCTCCCCCTCGGTGCCCAAGCCCCGCCGGGGCGACGGCCCGCCCGGCGGGCGGCGCGGCGGCCGCTCCCGCAGGGCCGGCGGCGCGGGCGACACCAAGCGGCGGCGCAAGGCGCTCGTCGTCACGGGCGGGGCGCTGGCGTTCCTCCTGGTCGGCGGCTCGGTGGGGTTCTACGTCTACTACGAGCACCTGAACGGCAACCTCAACGTCACCGACATCGGGAACGCGGGCAGCGGCGGCTTCAAGAAGGACCAGCCCGTCAACATCCTGGTCATCGGCACCGACAAGCGCAGCGGTGCGGGCAACGGCGGCTACGGGGACCCGGACAGCGTCGGCCACGCCGACACCACGATCCTCTTCCACGTCTCCAAGGACCGCAGCAACGCCACCGCCCTCTCCATCCCGCGCGACCTGATCACCGACATCCCGGTCTGCCCGACGAAGCAGCCGGACGGTTCGACCAAGGACATCGCGGCCGAGAAGGGGACCCGCTTCAACAACAGCCTCGGGCAGTCGGGCCGCGACCCGGGCTGCACGATGCGCACGGTCAAGGAACTCACCGGAATCCAGGTCGACCACTTCATGATGGTCGACTTCAACGCGGTGAAGAACCTGAGCACGGCGGTGGGCGGGGTGCCCGTCTGCGTGGAGAAGCCCGTCGACGACAAGGACTCCAAGCTCAAACTCGCCGCGGGGGACCACCGGTTGTCGGGCGAACAGGCGCTGGCCTTCGTCCGGACCCGGCACGCCTTCGGCCAGAAGAGCGACCTGGACCGGATCAAGACCCAGCAGCAGTTCCTCAGTTCGATGCTGCGGGAGATGAAGTCCAAGGAGACGCTGACCAGTCCGAAGAAGTTCCTGTCCCTGGCGGAGGCGGCCACCAAGTCGCTGACCGTGGACGCGGGTCTGGGCTCCATCAGCAAGCTGACCGGTCTCGCCGGTGAGTTGAAGAGCATGAACCTGGAGAACATCACCTTCACGACGCTGCCGGTGCGGGACAACCCGAACGATCCGCCCAACCGGCCGGCGACCGTCGTGGTCGTCCCCGCGCAGGCCGACCCGCTGCTCCAGATGATCCGGGAGGACGTCTCCCTCACGGAGGTCGAGCGCAAGGAGAAGGCCGCCCAGGACGCGGCCGACTCGGAGGCCAGGAAGAAGCAGGACGCGCTGCTCCAGGGCGACCGGGCGCCCGCGGCCGACGTACGGGTGGACGTCTACAACGGCGGCGGGCCCCCGGGCGCCGCCTCCACCACCTTGACCTGGTTGCAGAACACCAAGGGCGTCGGGAAGTCGGGCAACCTCGGCAACGCCCCCGCCAAGACCGGCACGACCCGGCTGGAGTACGCACCCAACCAGGCCGGCCAGGCCCGGGCCCTGGCGGACATGATGGGCCTGCCGGCCACCGCGCTGGCGATGGGTACGGCGGACGCCGCACCGAAGACCCCGATGAAACTGACGCTCGGCGCCGATTTCAAGGAACCGGGAGCCCCGCTGTCGGCCCCGCAGCACACGCCCGAGGGCGTGCAGCGGATCGAGGCGGACAAGGTGACCTGCGCGAAGTGAGCCCCCGAGCACGGGGTGGCGGCCGGAAGGTGCTCCGGTGACGGGCCGCAGCCGGTAGGACCGGCACCACAACAGAACGAGCAGGATCGTGAGGGGGGTACGCGTGAGACAGAGCAGCGTGCGAGGGGAGGGGTCGCCCGTCCAGGACGCCGGGGGCATACCCGGCGGCCCGGACGCGTCGGGCGCCGTGCCCCCACCGCGGGACGGCTCCGGGCCGGGCCGCCGTCCCTCCGGCGGGCCGCCCAAGCGTCAGGGCCGCCGGCGCGTGCTGCGCTGGGTCGCCTGCGTCCTGTCCCTGCTCATACTCGCGACGGCGGCGGCCGGCTACCTGTACTACCGCCACCTGGACGGCAACCTCCGCAGCGGCCAGCGGCTCAGCGGCCGGAGCGACGTCCCCCGCACCGAGGTGAACGCCGCGGGCCAGCGCCCGCTGAACATCCTGATGATCGGCTCGGACAGCCGTGACAAGCCGGAGAACCTGGAACTCGGCGGCAGCCGCGACAGCGTCGGGGCGGCGCCGCTGGCGGACGTGCAGATGCTCCTGCACGTCTCCGCCGACCGGAAGAACGCCTCGGTCATCAGCATCCCGCGTGACACCCGTGTCGACGTCCCCGAGTGCAAGGACCCCCTGACCGGGGAGAAGTTCAAGGCGACGAACACCGTGATCAACCAGACGCTCGGGCGCGGGGGTCCCGGCTGCACCCTGGCCACCTGGGAGAAGCTCACCAACGTCTACATCGACCACTGGATGACGGTCGACTTCTCCGGCGTCGTGCACATGGCCGACGCGATCGGCGGCGTCGAGGTCTGCGTCAAGGACAACGTCTGGGACCGGCCGCTCCCCCTGGTCTCCGGCGGCTCCGGCCTCAAGCTCCAGGCGGGCAAGAGCAAGGTCAAGGGCGAGCAGGCGCTCCAGTGGCTGCGGACCCGGCACGCCTTCAGCAGCGACCTGGGCCGGGCGCAGGCCCAGCACATGTACATGAACTCGATGATCCGCGAGCTGAAGGGGCAGAACGCGTTCACCGACGTCGCCCGGCTCACGGGGCTGGCCGAGGCCGCGACCCGGGCGCTGGTGGTGTCCGAGGAGATCGGGACGGTCAAGAAGCTCTACGACCTGGCCCTCCAGCTCAAGGACGTCCCTGTCAACCGCATCACGATGACGACGATGCCGACGCTGCCCGACCCCCAGAACCCGAAGAACTGGCTGGTCGCCGACCGGGAGGACGCCGCCCAGCTGTGGACGATGGTCCGCAAGGACGTCCCCTTCGACAAGAACGGCGCGCCCGCGGCCCCGGAGGGGCAGCAGCCGGGCGCCCAGCCCTCGCAGCAGCCGGGCGGGCAGCCGGGCCAGACGCCGTCGAAGCCGCCGGTGACCTCGCCGGACAAGGTGGCCGTGCACGTGGTCAACGGCACCGGGGCCGGCACCGGGGCCAGCAAGGCCCCGGCGCCCCGGCGCCCCGCGGAGGTCGTGGGGCAGCTCGTCGCCAAGGGGTTCACCTCGGCGAAGGCGGAGACCGCCCCCACCCCGGAGAAGACGACGGTCGTCCGCTACGCGACCCCGGAGCAGGAGGCCGACGCGCAGAGCGTCGCGGCGGCGCTGGGGATTCCGGCGAGCTCGGTGCAGCGGTCGGCCGGGGTCCACCGGATCACGCTGGTGATCGGCGCGGACTGGCGCGAGGCCGGTCCCTACCCGCAGCAGCCGGCCCCCGAGGCCGGGGCGCTCCCGGAGACGGCCGGAGCGCTCAACGGGTCCGACAGCGAGGCCTGCATGGACGTGTACAAGCCGTACCGCTGGTGACCTGACGGGCTCCCCGCAGACACGGACGGGCACGGACGCGGGCACGGACGCGAAGGGCGCCCCGGTCCTCGGTGGACCGGGGCGCCCTCCTGCGTGCGCGCGGGTGTCTGCGGGTGTGCGGACGGCTGCGCGCGGGTGCTGTCAGACCTCCGCGGCGTCGCGGCGGACCGAGGGGCGGCGGCTCGCGATGACCTTCCGCGCGAGCGCGCGCGGGCTGGTCAGGAAGCCGAAACCCCAGGACATGTGCATGGTGGCGAGGGCGAGGGGAATCTGCGCGCGGGCCTTCGGCCCGAGCCCCTTGCCCGCCGGGACGGAGCCCGCGGTGATCGCCGCGAGGTAGCCGGCCGGGACGGCGAGCGCCCACGGGGTGACGGTGACGCCCACGACCAGGCCCGTCACGATCGCGCAGACGGCGGCCGGCGGGGCCAGGTAGCGCAGGTTGATGGAGCCGGAGTGGTAGCGGGCCACCACGTGCCGCCACCGCCCGTAGTCCTTGTACTGCTTGGCCAGGGCCCGTACGGAGGGCCTCGGCCGGTACTGGACCGTGAGCTCCGGCGAGAACCAGATGAGGCCGCCCGCCTCGCGGATGCGGAAGTTCAGCTCCCAGTCCTGGGCGCGGACGAACTCCTCGTTGTAGCCGCCCTGCTGCTCCAGCGCCTCGCGGCGGAAGACCCCCAGGTAGACGGTGTCGGCGGGGCCGGCCCGGCCGCCGGTGTGGAAGGCGGCGTTGCCGACGCCGATCTTCGAGGTCATCGCGGCGGCGACGGCCTGTTCCCAGGCGTTCTCGCCCTCGGCGTGCATGATGCCGCCGACGTTCTGCGCGCCGGTCTCGTCGAGGAGGCGGACGGCGGTGGCGATGTAGTGCGGCGAGAGCATGCCGTGGCCGTCGACGCGGACGACGACCGGGTGACGGGAGGCCTTGATCGCGGCGTTGAGGGCGGCCGGGGTGCGGCCGGAGGGGTTCGGGACGGTGTGGACGCGGGAGTCCTCCCGGGCGAGCTCGGCGGCGATCTCGTCGGTGCGGTCCGTGGACGGCCCGAGCGCGATCACCACCTCCAGCTCGCCGGCGTACTCCTGTCCGAGGATGTGGTGCACGGATTCGCGCAGATGGCGTTCCTCGTTGAGCACCGGCATGATCACCGAGACTGCGGGCTGCTGGGCGGGCATGTCGTCCTTCGAAGTCGGGTATCGGTTGTCACGTTACCGCGTACGGGGGAAACGGGTGCGCGCCGAACGAGCGGTACGGACAGAGGCTGATCGTATGGGCCTACTGTTCTGACGAATCGGCCGAACGTGTCCTTCAGCCCCCTGCGGAGGTGTCCACCGTGCCCCAGCCGCACCGTCCCGCCCGTCCCGCCGGGCCACCGGAGCCGCCCCGCCCGCGGGGTGGCGGCCCGGGGGGCGGTCCGGCCCGGCGCCGGGGCGAGCGGCCCCGGTGGGGGGTGCGGATCGCGGCCGGGGTGGCGGTGCTGGTCCTGGGCTCCGGGGCCGTGGGGCACGCGATGATGACCGGGCTGGACACCGGGATCGAGCGGGTGGACCCGTTCAAGGACATGAAGAACCGCCCGCAGGCCGGGCACGGGGTGAACTTCCTGCTGGTCGGCACCGACGGCCGGGAGAAGATCAGCGCCGACGAGAAGCGCGAGTACCGCCTCGGCGGGGCCCCCTGCCACTGCACCGACACGATCATGCTGGTGCACCTCTCGGCGGACCGGGAGCGGGCGAGCGTGATCAGCCTGCCCCGCGACAGCTACGCCGAGGTCCCGGCCCACCAGGACCTGGTCACCGGCAAGGCCCACAAGGCCCACGCGGTGAAGCTCAACGCGGCGTACGCGGAGGGCGGGCCCAACCTGACCGTGCGGACGGTCGAGAACATGACCCGCGTCAAGATCGACCACTATCTGGAGGTCGACTTCACCAGCTTCATGCGGACGGTCGACGCGGTCGGCGGCGTGGAGATCTGCACCGCCAAGGCCATGCACGACCCGTACACCGGCCTCGACCTGCTGCCCGGCACCCACCGGCTGACCGGCGGGCAGGCCCTGCAGTACGTCCGCTCGCGCCATGTGGACGGGGCCTCCGACCTGGGCCGGATGCAGCGTCAGCAGCGGTTCGTCGCCGCCCTGCTCCAGCAGGCGACGGGCGGCGGGATGCTGCTGAACCCGGTGAAGTTCAAGGAGGTCACCTCCACCCTGCTCGGCTCGGTCCGGGCCGACCGGGGCTTCGGCTCGGAGCAGATGATCGCGCTGGGGCAGGCGATGCGGGACTTCGCCCCGTCCTCCTCGGAGTTCGCCTCGGTGCCGGTCGGCGACCCCGCGTTCCAGGTCAAGGGCATCGGCTCCACCGTGAAGTGGGACGAGCCGAAGGCCGCGAAGCTCTTCGAGGCGCTGCGGGAGGACCGGCCGCTCACCCCGGCCCGCCCCGGCGGGCAGCCGGGCGGCCGGCCGGCCGGGCCCGCCGCCGTCCCGGTGGACGTGCCCCCGCAGCAGGTCCGGGTCCAGGTGGAGAACGGTACGAGGACCGACGGGCTGGGCGGCCAGGTCGACGCGGCGCTGCGCGCCACCGGCTTCGACACCACCCGGGCCCCGGGCAACGGCGCCAGCCGCGAGATCAGGCGCACGGTGATCACGTACGACCCGCGCTGGGACCGTTCGGCGCGGACGGTGTCGGCCGCGCTGCCGGGCAGCGAGCTGCGGGCGGTGGCGGGCCGGGGCCGCACGGTGCTGGTCACCGCGGGCGCCGACTACCGCAAGGTGGTGCCGGTCCGCGCACAGGACCCGTACCAGGGCCAGCACGGGGTGGTCACCGGGGACCAGGTGGTGTGCGGGAAGTGACGCGGCCGCGCGCGGCCGGTCAGCGGGTGCGTTCGGCCAGGGAGACCTGGAGGCCGCGCACGTTCTTGGTCTCGACCACCTTGTAGTGGGCCGACAGCGCCGCGGCCTGCTCCTCGGGGAGCTTGTGGTACGGGTTCTTCGTGCCGCTCCAGGTGACCACCCACACCCGCTCGGTGGTGCCGAGGCACTGGACGGGCTGTTCGCACTCCACCGGGAAGAGGTCGTCGCCGGCGACCGCCGAGCGCTGCGCGAACACGTCGCGGAGCTTGACCCGCTCGGGCAGGAAGTACTCGACCTGGAAGTCGATCATGAATACCCGGTCGGCTCCCCGGACGGGCACGAAGCCGTCGCCGGGCCGGTAGCCCTGGGCGATGACCTCGGCCGCGGCCTCGCCGTCGGTGCCGACCCGGACCATCTCCGTACGAAGCTGACGCTGGTCGGGAAGGCCGAGGACGATCAGCGCGGCCAGCCCGGCCACCCCCGCCGGCCGGGGCCGCAGCGCGGCGAGCCCGGCACCGGCCAGCAGCGCCCAGGCGGGCAGCGTGAAGAGCAGGTAGCGGTCCATGAAGTAGGAGGTGGTGCCCTGCGAGACGATCCAGGCGGCCCCGATCGGGACGGCGGCGACGAGCAGCAGCTCCACCGCGGGACGCCGGGCCCGGTTCCAGGCGAGCGGCAGCAGGGCCGCCGTCGCGATGCCGAGCGCGACCACGGGGGAGCCGAAGAGGCTGTCCCACAGATCGGCGACGCTCCGCAGCTGCGGGGTCTTGATCCAGCTGATCTGCCGCCCCACCTGCCGCTGCCCCAGGAGCACCAGCGGAATCACCGGCACCAGGGCCACGGCGGTCGTCACCGCGAAGGAGACGACGGTGCGCCCGCGCCGGTCGCTCCACCAGCGCGCCACCACGATCAGCGCGTGCGGCAGCAGGAAGAGCAGGGAGACGATGTGGAACAGCCCGGCCGCCGCCACCGCGAGGGCGTACGGGGCCCAGCGCCGCGGGGTCGGCCGCTCCAGCGCCCGTACCAGCAGCCAGGTGGCGGCGGCGACGGCGAGGACGACGAAGGCGTACGAGCGGGCCTCCTGGCCGTACCGGGAGACGGCCGGCAGGAGCGCGAAGAGGAGACCGGAGAAGACGGCGGTACGGCGGTCGAAGAGCGTACGGGCCGTCAGGACGACGAAGGCCGCGGCGCCCGCCATGGCGAGCGCCGAGGGTATCCGGAGCATCGCCTCGGAGTCGCCGAAGACGGAGATCCAGCCGTGCAGCAGCAGGTAGTAGAGGCCGGAGACGGCGTCCACCCGGCCCAGCATGCCGATCAGGTCGCCGGTCTCGCGCGAGGCCGCGTTCCAGCTCGCGAGCTCGTCGCGCCAGGGCTGGGCGCCGCCGATGCCCACACAGCTCACGGCGAAGGTCAGCAGGGCTGCCCAGAGCCAGTCGAAGCGGGCCGCGCGCGGTGTCCGCGCGCTGTCCCGGCGGGCCGCTCCGTCGTACTGGACGGCGCCGGTCCCGGCGGGCGCGGCCGTACTGCTGGTGGTCATCTGCTCGTAACCTTCCGGGTCCATCGGGTCAGTTGCGGGAGCGACCTCGGCGCATGGGGTTCCGGACCGAGTTCGACGTGTCAGGGTAGTTCAGGGCCCCCGGACGGCAACCAGCCGCCCGGCCCCTCCTCACCTGCGGCGGACCGGCGGGTCCAGCTTGGGCAGCGACAGGGTCCGGCTGTCCAGCATGCGCTTGAGCCAGGCCGACAAGGGGCGTTCGACGATCCGGTGGACCAGCCAGGACAGCAGCAGGATCGCGGCCAGGCACATCGCGAGCAGCGGGAAGGGCGTGATCCCGTGGTCGCGGCCCCAGCGGATCATCGCCCAGCCCATCTCCTGGTGGAGCAGGTAGACGGGGTAGGTCAGGGCGCCCGCCACCGTCAGCCACTTCCACTGGATGCGGTCGAAGACGCCCGTCGCGGCGGCCAGCATCACGAGGAAGAACACGGCCGAGAGCCCTGCGGTGACCTTCCAGGACAGGTCGAAGCCCACCTCGTGGCGGTAGGCGCCGAGGGTGTTGTGCATCCGGTTCTGCGCGAGGAGCCAGGAGAAGCCGATGACACCGAGCAGCATCGGGTTCATGCCGAACCGGTAGACCAGGTAGAGGGCCACGCCCGCGATGAAGTAGGGGGCGTCGTTCGGCAGGAAGAGCAGGTCCAGCAGGCCGATCTCCGTGTACGGGGTGATCACCGCGATGATCGTCCAGATCCCGCAGAAGGCCAGGACCCTGCGGTAGGTCAGCCCCATGACGGCGACGACGGCGAAGAGCAGGTAGAAGCGGAGCTCGACCCACAGGGTCCAGTAGACGCCGTCGACCTCGGGGACCCAGAGCGGCCGTTGCAGCATCGTGAGGTTGGTCAGCACGTCGCTGATGCTCAGGGGCTTGCGGCTGGGCCGGACCGTGACGGCGTAGTTCACCACCAGGGCGGTGGCGATGACCGCGAACCAGTAGGCCGGGTAGAGCCGGATCACCCGGGAGACGAAGTACTCCCGGGGGGAACGGCCCCAGCAGGACATGCAGATGACGAAGCCGCTGATCAGGAAGAAGAGCTGGACGCCCGTCCAGCCGTAGCTGGCGACGGCGTTGACGGTGGGCATCAGCGTCTTCGGTTTCTGCCCCCACACCTCCGGGTGCAGGTTGACCCCGGCCCAGTGGAAGCCGACCACGGAGAGCGCCGCGATCAGGCGCAGCCCGTCCAGGACGTAGAGACGGGGGCGGCGGGGGCCTCGCCCGCCACCGTCCCGGCGGTCGGGCTGCGGGGACGGGATGCCGTCACGCACGGGCAACGGCGGTATGACAGTCGACATGGTGGGGCACGACTCCGTGATGGGTCCGGTCCGGCGGTCTGACGTGCCGTCTGTCGGCATGCGCACCCGGACGTCGGACGTCACTTTACGTGCGGCCCCCTGGAGCGGTGCGGCCCGGAGCCCGATCAGTGATCTGAAACACGCGGGCGCGTGCTCACTCGTCGAACCCCTGTGCCGCCCGCTCCTCGCGCAGGGCCATGATCGCCTGGCGCCGGGCCAGCCGGTGGGTGCGGCGGATCTGGGCCTCCTGGTAACGCCGTTCGTCCTGTTCCGTCTCCGGGACGACGGGCGGCACCGTGCGGGGCTTGCCCTCGGCGTCGACCGCGGCGAAGACGAGGTAGGCGCTGCCGACCTGGGTGGCGGGGGTGGACTCGTTCCACCGCTCCGCGAGGACCCGTACGCCGATCTCCATGGAGGAGCGGCCGGTCCAGTTGCACTGGGCCTTCACGTGGACGAGGTCGCCGACGCGGACGGGGGCGAGGAAGGCCATCTCGTCCATCGAGGCGGTGACGGCGGGGCCGCCCGAGTGGCGTCCGGCGACGGCGCCCGCCGCGTCGTCCACCAGTTTCATGATCACGCCGCCGTGCACGGTGCCGAGGAGGTTGGTGTCGTTGGCCGTCATGATGTGGCTGAGGGTGGTCCGGGAGGCCGAGGTCGGCTTCTCCGGCGGCAGGCCCGGCGTCTTCGTCATACAAACACTCTAAAGCCGTCCCGGAGGCATCAGCTCTGCAACAGCACCGGTACGGTCCGCCACCCGGGCTGTCGCACGACACGCCCGGCCAGGCATCCTTGGCCCATGACTGACTGGCCAGCCGGCGGGACCGGCAACCGCGACGACCGCGGACGCCGAGATGACGGGTACGGACACGGGCACGGACACGGCTACGACGGCGCGCCGCCGCAGCCGGAGGGGGCGCGCCGGGCGCGCCCCCTCCAGCGGCAGCCCCAGCGCCCCCCGCAGCCCCCGCACCCGGCCCGTCCGGCGCCGCCCCCGCCCGCGTACGGGGTCCCGCAGCAGCCGGCGCGGGGCAACGACACCTACGGCGGCTACGACAGCGGCTACAACACCGGCCAGGTGTACGGCGCGCCCTCGGGCGGGCCGGGCGGCCACGGGGGTCCCGGCGGACCGGGCGGGCCGGGCGGCCACGGCGGGCCCGCCGGGCCCGGCCGTCCCGGACGCGCGCCCGGCCCCGCGCCGGACTGGCGCAGACGCATCAAGGTCGGCTCGATCGTGCTGGTCTCGGTGCTGCTGGTGACCACCGTCGCCACCTACTTCTGGGCCGACTCCCAGGTGCGTCGCGAGGTCGACCTCGCGAAGGTGATCGAGCGCCCGAAGGAAGGCGCCTGCACCACCTACCTGATCGTGGGCTCCGACAGCCGCGAGGGCATGTCCGCCGAGGAGAAGAAGAAGCTCCACACGGGCTCGGCCGAGGGCAAGCGGACCGACTCCATGATGATCCTGGCCAAGTGCTCCAGCGGGAACACCATGGTCTCGCTGCCCCGCGACTCGGAAGTGGAGATCCCCTCCTTCGTCGGCTCGCAGTCGGGCAAGAAGTACCCGGCCGCCGGCAAGCGGACCAAGCTCAACGCGGCGTACGCGGACGACGGCCCGGAACTGCTGGTGCGGACGGTGGAGTTCAACACCGGGCTGCGCATCGACCACTACGCGGAGATCGGCTTCGCCGGCTTCGCGAACATCGTGGACGCGCTGGGCGGCGTGGAACTCGACATCGACCAGGGCTTCAAGGACGAGAAGTCGGGCGCCGACTTCCGGGCGGGCCGCCAGACCCTCGACGGCGAGCAGTCGCTGGCCTACGTACGCACCCGGTACGCCTTCGCCGAGTCGGACCTCCAACGGACCAAGAACCAGCAGAAGTTCCTGGCGGCGCTGGCGAGCCAGGCGGCGACCCCGTCCACGATCGTCAACCCGTTCACGCTGTACCCGACGCTGGGCGCGGGGCTGGACACCCTGATCGTGGACAAGGACATGTCGCTGTGGGACATGGGGCAGATGTTCTTCGCGATGAAGGGCATCACCGGCGGTGACGGCGTCTCCATGAACATGCCGATCTCGGGCCAGCGCGGCGGCAACCTGGTCTGGGACAAGGCGAAGGTGCAGCAGCTGGTCAAGGAGATCCAGAACGACAAGAAGGTCACCGTCCGGGCCGAGTGAGCCACGGCCGGGCGCGGGGCCGGTACGACGGACCGGCGGACACGGTGGGTATGACGGAGAGGGGCACCCCCGCGGGGGTGCCCCTCTCCGTCATACCCACCGTGTCCGCCGCACCTGTCGCGGACGAATCCGGTACGTACCGGCCGCGGACGATCCGGTACGTACCGGACGGCGACCGGTGCGGGTCAGCGCTTGCCGGCGCGGGCGCGCAGCTTCCAGGGCATCGCGATGGACTCCAGCTGGACCGCGAGGTTCATCTTGGACTCGCCGACCGTGCGGTCCTCGAAGTGGATCGGGACCTCCATGACCTGGAAGTCGCGGCGCAGGGCCTTGAACTTCATCTCCACCTGGAAGCTGTAGCCCGCGCTGCCGACCGACGCCAGGTCGATCGCGCGCAGCGCCTCGGCGCTCCACAGGTTGAAGCCGCCCGTGATGTCACGGACGCGGGTGCCCAGGATGGTGCTCGCGTAGGCGTTGGCCCAGCGGGAGAGGAGCTTGCGGTGCGCGCCCCACGCGTCGGACAGGGTGCCGCCGGGCACGTACCGGCTGCCGACGACGAGACCGGCTCCGGTGGAGAGGGCGACGCCCAGCATCTCGGCGATCTTGCCCGCCGGGTGGGAGCCGTCCGCGTCCATCTGGAGCACGTACTCGGCGCCGTTCTCGACGGCCTGGGTCATGCCGGCCGCGTAGGCGCGGCCGAGGCCGTCCTTGGTGGTGCGGTGGAGCACGGACATGCGCGGGGCGCCGTCCTCGGTGAGGTAGCCCTGGGCGAGCTCCTCGGCGATGTTCCCGGTGCCGTCGGGCGACGAGTCGTCGACGACCAGCAGCCGCAGACCGGGGTGGTCCAGGCCCATGAGGAGCTCGGCCATGCCCGGCAGGTTGCCCGCCTCGTTGTACGTGGGCATGACCACGGTGAGCGGGGTGTGCGCCCAGGCGCCGGGGAGCTTCGTGGTCGCGATGTCGCTCGCGCGGGGAGTCTGCTGCTCGCCTATCACAGGGTTAAGCCTCACTGAAGTCGGTCGGTACGCGCGCCCCCGCCCGGATCACCGGTCCGAGGAGAAGCGGACTGAGGCGGAGGGCAGTTCGGCCCCGCACCACACCCGCACCCCTGCGCGAAGTTCGTTGTCAGCCCCTACGACGGCACCGTCACCGATGACCGCGCCGTCCAGCACAGTGCGCGGTCCCACCGAGGCTCCGGCGCCGATCAGGCTGGCGCTCACATGGGCGTCCGGGCCGATCGTCGCTCCGTCCAGCACGATGGTGCCCTGGACGACCGCGCCCGATGCGATCCGAGCACCAGCGCCCACAACGGTACCCCCCGACAGCTTGGCTCCGTCGTCCACCTGGGCACCCGGGAGGACGAGTGCCTCACCGCGGGGACCGGGGACGGCCGGGGAGGAGACGACACCGCGCACCAGATCGGCCGAAGCCTGGACAAAGGACTCCGGCTTGCCGAGGTCGAGCCAGTAGGTGTTCTCGGTGACGCCGTGCAACTTGGCCCCGGAGGCGAGGAGACCGGGGAAGGTCTCGCGCTCGACGGAGACGGGCCGGCCCGCCGGGATGGAGTCGATGACGCTGCGGCGGAAGACGTAGCAGCCGGCGTTGATCTGGTCCGTGATGATCTCTTCGGGGGTCTGCGGCTTCTCCGTGAAGGCCAGCACCCGCCCGTCGGGGTCGGTGGGGACCAGGCCGAAGGCGCGCGGGTCCTCGACCCGCACGAGGTGCAGGGAGACGTCGGCGTCGGCCGTGCGGTGGGACTCGACCAGACCGGCGATGTCCAGGCCCGTGAGGATGTCACCGTTGAAGACGAGGACCGGGGCGTTTGGCCCGCCGGTCAGGCGCTGCGCGGCGTTGCGGATGGCGCCGCCGGTACCCAGCGGCTCGTCCTCGACCACGTACTCCAGGGTGAGGCCGAAGTCCGACCCGTCGCCGAAGTAGGGCTCGAAGACCTCGGCGAGGTAGCAGGTGGCCATCACGATGTGCGTGACACCTGCGGCAGCGGCCCTGGCTATCTGGTGGGCGAGGAAGGGGACACCGGCGGCCGGGACCATCGGCTTGGGGGTGTTCACCGTCACGGGCCGCAGACGCGTCCCCTGCCCGCCGACCAGCAGGATCGCTTCCGTCATGTGCTTCTCCCCAACCGATTCGGGCGTACGAAGGTTCAAATTTAGCCCATCCGGGAACATGCCGGAGCCGTACGGATGGACACCACCGCCTCCGGCCCGGGGAGTTGACCACGGCGCCCCCACCCCATGACAGTCCGCCGGACCTGGTGGGTGACCGGGTCCGAGACCGGGTCCGCGCTTCGTGTGTCCGGGAGTTCAGGCGGTACGGCGGTGCCGGCCGCGCCCCGGGCGCCCTGCGCCGAAGGCGCCCCGGTGGTGACGGGTGGGGGCTCAGGGCTACGGGAGGTTTCTCGCCATGACGATGCGCTGGATCTGGTTGGTGCCTTCGTAGATCTGGGTGATCTTCGCGTCGCGCATCATGCGTTCCACCGGGTAGTCGCGGGTGTAGCCGTAGCCGCCGAGGAGCTGGACGGCGTCCGTGGTGACCTCCATCGCCACGTCGGAGGCGAAGCACTTGGCCGCGGCGCCGAAGAAGGTGAGCTGTTCCTTGTCGGCGCCGAGGGAGACGCGTTCCGAGCGGGCGGCGGCGGAGTAGGTGAGCTGGCGGGCGGCCTCGATCTTCATGGCCATGTCCGCGAGCATGAACTGCACGCCCTGGAAGTCGCCGATCGGCTTGCCGAACTGCTTGCGCTCCTGGACGTAGCCCTGGGCGTAGTCCAGGGCGCCCTGGGCGATGCCGAGGGCCTGGGCGGCGATCGTGACGCGGGTGTGGTCGAGGGTCTTCATCGCGGTGGCGAATCCGGTGCCCTCGGCGCCGATCATGCGGTCGGCGGGGATACGGACGTCGTCGAGGTAGACCTCGCGCGTCGGGGAGCCCTTGATGCCGAGCTTCTTCTCCGGGGCCCCGAAGGAGACGCCCTCGTCGCCCTTCTCCACGACGAAGGCGCTGATGCCCTTGGAGCGCTTCGTGGGGTCGGTGACGGCCATGACCGTGTAGTACTCGGAGACGCCCGCGTTGGTGATCCACCGCTTGACGCCGTCGAGGACCCAGAAGTCGCCGTCGCGCACGGCGCGGGTCTTCATGCCGGCGGCGTCGGAGCCCGCGTCCGGCTCGGAGAGCGCGTACGAGAACATCGCGTCGCCCTTGGCCAGCGGGCCCAGGTACCTGGCCTTGAGCTCCTCGGAGCCGGAGAGGATCACCGGGAGCGAGCCGAGCTTGTTGACGGCCGGGATGAGGGAGGAGGAGGCGCAGACGCGGGCCACCTCCTCGATCACGATCACGGTGGCGAGGGCGTCCGCGCCGGCGCCGCCGTAGGACTCGGGCACGTGGACGGCGTGCAGGTCGCTGGCGACGAGGGCGTCGAGGGCCTCCTGCGGGAAGCGGGACTCCTCGTCGACCGCGGCGGCGAACGGCAGGATCTTCGCCTCGGCGAGCGAGCGGACGGACTCGCGGAGCATCTCGTGCTCCTCGGCCGGGCGGTACAGGTCGAAGTCGGCAGAACCCGCCAAGATCTCTCACTCCCCAAGGTGGTGCGCGATGCTAACTACCGTTAAGTAACCCCAGCTTAGTGTCCGGCGTCCCGGCCGCGATATGAACGGCGCACGTGAGCTGCGTGACAGCGGCCGCGTGACGGCGGGAGCCGCCCGGAGGTCCCCCGAAGGCCCCCGGACGCCCCCGGGGCTTCCCGGGGAACCTCCCCGGGACGGGCCCGACTATGCTCGGTGGCCGCAACAGGCCCCGCACCGCCGGCCCCGTACCTCTGGAGCACACATGGCCCCCCTCAGGATCACCGTGATCGGCACCGGCTACCTCGGCGCCACGCACGCCGCGGCAATGGCCGAGCTGGGTTTCGAGGTGCTGGGGCTGGACGTGGTGCCCGAGAAGATCGAGCTGCTGGCGTCGGGCCGGGTGCCGATGTACGAACCCGGCCTGGAGGAGCTGCTGAGGGCGCACGTGGCCGGACTGCCCGGTTCCACGGGCCGGCTGCGGTTCACGACCTCCTGGGAGGAGGTCGGCGCCTTCGGCGACGTCCACTTCGTCTGCGTGAACACCCCGCAGAAGCACGGCGAGTACGCGTGCGACATGAGCTACGTCGACTCCGCCGTGGAGTCGCTCGCCCCCCACCTGACCCGGCCGGTGCTGGTCGTCGGCAAGTCCACGGTGCCGGTGGGCTCGGCGGAGCGGCTGGCGGCGCGCCTGGCGGAGCTGGCCCCGGCGGGCGCCGGGGTGGAGCTGGCCTGGAACCCGGAGTTCCTCCGCGAGGGCTTCGCCGTCCAGGACACCCTGCACCCGGACCGGATCGTGATCGGCGTCCGGGGCGGGCGCGGGGAGGCGCTGCTGCGCGAGGTGTACGGGAAGCCGATGGCGGAGGGGACCCCGATGGTCGTCACCGACTTCCCCACCGCCGAGCTGGTGAAGACGGCGGCCAACTCCTTCCTCGCCACCAAGATCTCCTTCATCAACGCCATGGCGGAGGTGTGCGAGGCGGCCGGCGGGGACGTGGCCAAGCTGGCGGAGGCCATCGGCCACGACGAGCGGATCGGCGCGAAGTTCCTGCGGGCCGGGATCGGCTTCGGCGGCGGCTGCCTGCCCAAGGACATCCGGGCCTTCATGGCCCGCGCCGGTGAGCTGGGCGCCGACCAGGCCCTGACCTTCCTGCGCGAGGTCGACTCCATCAACATGCGGCGCCGCGGCCACATGGTCGAACTCGCCCGGGAGGCGGTCGGCGGCTCCTTCCTCGGCAAGCGGGTCGCCGTGCTCGGCGCCACCTTCAAGCCGGACTCCGACGACGTCCGCGACTCGCCCGCGCTGAACGTGGCCGGGCAGATCCACCTCCAGGGCGGCCAGGTCACGGTCTACGACCCGAAGGGCATGGACAACGCCCGGCGCGTCTTCCCCACCCTGGGGTACGCGGACTCCGCGCTCGCGGCGGCCCGGGGCGCGGAGGTCGTCCTGCACCTCACCGAGTGGCGCGAGTTCCGTGACCTCGACCCGGCCGAGCTGGGCGCCGTCGTCACCGACCGGCTCGTCCTCGACGGCCGCAACGCCCTGGACCCGGCCCGCTGGCGCGCGGCCGGCTGGACCTACCGCGCGATGGGCCGCCCCCACGCGTAGCCCGTACGCCTCCCCGCGCGGCCCGGACGGGCGGCGCGGGCGGCAGGCGAGGTGGGTACGGGCCGGGCCCGGCTCCGCCCCACCGCCGCCGCGCCTCCCGGGGCTACCGGGGCTACCGGGGCTACCGGGGCTACCGGGGCTACCGGGGCTACCGGGCGGGGGTCAGTACCGCGTTGGACGGGGGCCGGGTCGCCGACAGGTCGCGGGCCACCGCTTCCGCGTCGCGCAGCACCCGTACCGCGTTGGTCCAGGTCAGCTTCGCCAGATCGGCCCGGGACCAGCCGCGGGTCAGCAGTTCCGCGACCAGGTGCGGGTAGCCCGCCACGTCGTCCAGGCCGGCCGGGGTGAAGGCCGTGCCGTCGTAGTCCCCGCCGATGCCGATGTGGTCCACCCCGGCGACCTCGCGCATGTGGTCCAGGTGGTCGGCGACCGTCGCGGCCGTGGCCACCGGGCGCGGGGTGCGCTCCTCGAAGGCCCGGTGCAGGGCCATCGCCGCGGGCGAGGTGTCCAGGTGGTGGAAACCGTGCGCCCGCAGGTTCTCGTCCGCCGCCCGGGTCCAGCCGACCGCGGCCGGGAGGATGAACTTCGGGACGAAGGTGGCCATGGCCACCCCGCCGTTGCCCGGCAGCAGCGCCAGGACGTCGTCCGGGATGTTGCGCGGGTGGTCGCAGACGGCCCGCGCGGAGGAGTGCGAGAAGATCACCGGCGCCGCCGAGACGGCGATCGCGTCACGCATCGTCGTCGCGGCCACGTGCGAGAGGTCGACCAGCATGCCGACGCGGTTCATCTCGCGCACGACCTCGCGGCCGAAGTCGGTGAGGCCGCCGTGGCGGGGCTCGTCGGTCGCCGAGTCCGCCCAGTCGATCGTGTCGTTGTGGGTGAGGGTCATGTACCGCACGCCCAGCAGGTGCAGGGCGCGCAGGGTGGCGAGCGAGTTGTCGATGGAGTGGCCGCCCTCGGCGCCCATCAGCGAGGCGATCCGGCCGTCCGCGCGGGCCGCCTCCATGTCGTCCGCGGTCAGGGCCCGGACCAGGTCGCCGGGGTAGCGGTCGATCAGCTGGGCGACGGCGTCGATCTGTTCCAGGGTGGCGCTGACCGCGTGGTCCCCGGCGTAGTCGGAGCGGACGTAGACGGACCAGAACTGCGCGCCGACGCCGCCGGCGCGCAGCCGGGGGATGTCGGTGTGCAGGTGGCCGGACTGGTCGCCCGCGATGTCGCGGCGGGCGAGGTCGTAGCGGACCTGCTCGCGCAGGGCCCACGGCAGGTCGTTGTGGCCGTCGACGACCGGGTGCTCGGCGAGCAGCGCGCGCGCCTCGGCCAGCCGCCCGGCCGCGTCCGGCACGTCCGGCGCGTCCACGGTGGTCACCGCGTCCGCCGTGGTCACCACACCCGTGGTGTCCGCCGCGCTCACTGGGCGAACCCGAAGGACTCCGTGCCCGCCGCCTTCGCGCGCAGCCGGCGGCCCTTCTCGGTGGCCTGGTCGTTCAGCTCCTGCTGGAACTCCCGCATCCGGCCCAGCAGCTCCGGGTCGTGCGCGGCCAGCATCCGTACGGCCAGCAGCCCCGCGTTGCGCGCCCCGGCGACCGAGACGGTGGCGACGGGAACTCCGGCGGGCATCTGGACGATCGACAGCAGCGAGTCCATGCCGTCGAGGTACTTCAGCGGCACCGGGACCCCGATGACCGGCAGCGGGGTGACCGAGGCGAGCATGCCGGGCAGGTGGGCGGCTCCGCCCGCGCCCGCGATGACCGCCTTCAGCCCGCGCCCGGCGGCCTGCTCGCCGTACGCGATCATCTCGCGCGGCATCCGGTGCGCGGAGACGACGTCGACCTCGTAGGGGACGTCGAACTCGTCCAGGGCCTGGGCGGCGGCCTCCATGACGGGCCAGTCCGAGTCGGAGCCCATGACGATGCCTACGACGGGAGGGCGGGAGGAACCCGCGGGGGCGGTGCTCATTCGGTGATCGTCCCTCGGAGGTAGCCGGCGGCGTGACGGGCGCGCTCCAGCACGTCGTCCAGGTCGTCGCCGTAGGTGTTGACGTGGCCGACCTTGCGGCCGTGCTTCACGTCCTTGCCGTACATGTGGATCTTCAGCTGCGGGTCGTGGGCCATGCAGTGCAGGTAGGCCGCGTACATGTCGGGGTACTCGCCGCCCAGCACGTTCGCCATGACCGTCCAGCGGGCGCGCGGGCGCGGGTCGCCCAACGGGAGGTCCAGGACCGCGCGGACGTGGTTGGCGAACTGGGAGGTGACGGCGCCGTCCTGGGTCCAGTGGCCGCTGTTGTGCGGGCGCATCGCCAGCTCGTTGACGAGAATCCGCCCGTCGGGGGTCTCGAACAGTTCCACGGCCAGGTGGCCGGTGACGCCGAGCTCGTGGGCGATGCGCAGGGCGAGGGCCTGGGCCTCGCCCGCCAGCGCCTCGGAGAGGCCGGGGGCGGGGGCGATCACCGTGTCGCAGACCCCGTCCACCTGGACCGACTCCACGACGGGGTAGGCCACCGCCTGGCCGTGCGGGGAGCGGACGATGTTGGCCGCGAGTTCGCGGACGTACTCGACCTTCTCCTCCGCGAGGACGGGGACGCCCGCCCTGAAGGGGGCCTGCGCGTCCTCGGGGGTGCGCACGAACCACACGCCCTTGCCGTCGTACCCGCCGCGCACGGTCTTGAGGATGACCGGGAACCCGCCCACCTCCCGCGCGAAGGCCGCCACGTCCTGCGGATCGCTCACGATCCGGTGGCGGGGGCTGGGCGCGCCGATCTCGTCGAGCCTGGCGCGCATCACCCCCTTGTCCTGGGCGTGCACCAACGCGTCGGGCCCCGGCCGGACGGGGATGCCGTCCGACTCCAGGGCCCGGAGGTGTTCGGTGGGGACGTGCTCGTGATCGAAGGTGATCACGTCGCAGCCGCGCGCGAAGGCGCGCAGTGTCTCCAGGTCGCGGTAGTCGCCGATGACGACGTCGCTCACGACCTGGGCCGCCGAGTCCTGCGGTGTGTCACTGAGGAGCTTGAATCTGATGCCGAGGGGGATGCCCGCCTCGTGGGTCATGCGGGCGAGCTGTCCGCCGCCGACCATGCCGACTACCGGGAACGTCACGGCCCCAGGGTATCCGGCGGTATCCCGCCACCCGGACATGGCCCTGGCCGGTACCGGCCCGCCCCCGTTGGCCGGTATGCGGCACGGGGCCGCCGGGAAGCGGACGGGGCGGCGGGGTGACACTTAACATGGCCCGGTTGACGAAATGAAGACCGAAGAACGCCAGACGCCCAGACGCCCCATGCCGGGCGGCGACCGACAGGGACGAACCATCACATGAGCACGCCGAAGAACGGATCTGTCCTCGCACGCGTACGCGGTCTCGCCCGGGAGGTCGTCAAGTTCGGGGCGGTCGGCGGGCTGGGCGTGCTGGTCAACCTGGGTGTCTTCAACCTGATCCGCAGCACGACCGACCTCCAGGTCGTGCGCGCGAGCGTCATAGCCACCGTCGTGGCCATCGCCACGAACTACGTCGGCTTCCGCTACTTCACCTACCGGGACCGCGTCCAGAGCAAGCGCAGCCGTGAGCTGACGCTCTTCGCCGCCTTCAGCGGGATCGGCCTGATCATCGAGAACGGCGTGCTGTACACGGCGACCTACGGCCTGGACTGGGACGGTCCGCTCGCGAGCAACTTCTTCAAGTTCCTCGGCATCGGCATCGCCACCGTCTTCCGTTTCTGGTCCTACCGCACCTGGGTGTTCCAGGCCCTGCCGACGCCCGCCGCGAACTCGCTGGTCGTGGAGCAGCGTGACGGCCAGAGCCCCGCGCGCGCGCCCGAGCCCGCGCAGAAGTAAGAAGAAGCAAGCAGAAGGCGGAAGGCAGGAGCGACCCGGACCGCGCCCGCGCGGGTCGCGGCGCCGACAGGGCTAGTGCTGTGACCGGAAAGGTTCACCGGCCCTCGACGCCCGGCACGGCGCCTCGCCGCGTTGTCGGACCACGCAAGTACGTCCAGTACAAGCCGTGACCCTCCGCCTTGCGATCCACCGCACCGGACGCCGCGGGCCTACCGGCAAACCTTTCCGGTCACAGCACTAGCGGACCGTCTTCTGTTGTTCCGTCGGGGCCGGGGCCGTGCGGCTGAGGAAGAGCGCGAAGACCGGCGGGTAGGCCTGGAGCAGTTCCAGCCGTCCGCCGTCCGCCTCCGCGAGGTCACGGGCGACGGCCAGGCCGATGCCGGTCGAGTTGCGGCCGCTGATGGCCCGCTCGAAGATCCGGTTGCCGAGGTCCGCGGGGACCCCGGGCCCCTCGTCGGTGACCTCCAGCACCGCCTGGTTGCCCGTCACGCGGGTCCGCAGCGCGACCGTGCCGCCGCCGTGCATCAGCGCGTTCTCCACCAGGGTCGCCAGGACCTGCGAGACCGCGCCCGGGGTGCCCACGGCCCGCATGCCCTGCTTGCCGGAGCGGACGATGGCCCGGCCCGCGCTGCGGTACGCCGGGCGCCACTCCTCCAGTTGCTGCTTGACGACCTCGTCCAGGTCGAAGGGGACCGCCGAGCCCGTCCTGGGGTCCCGTGAGTTGGTCAGCAGCCGCTCCACCACGTCCGTGAGCCGCTCCACCTGGGTGAGGGCGATCGTCGCCTCCTCCCGTACGGTCGCCAGGTCCTCGGTGACGGTGATCTCCTCCAGCCGCATCGACAGGGCCGTGAGCGGGGTCCGCAGCTGGTGCGAGGCGTCCGCGGCGAGGCGCCGCTCGGCGGTCAGCATGCGGCCGATCCGCTCCGCGCTGGCGTCCAGCACGTCCGCGACCCGGTCCAGCTCGGGGACCCCGTACCGCTTGTGGCGGGGCCGGGGGTCGCCGGAGCCGAGGCGTTCGGCGGTCTCGGCGAGGTCGGTGAGCGGGGAGGTCAGCCGGTTCGCCTGCCGGACGGCGAGCAGGACGGCCGCCACGACGGCCAGCAGGGCCACCGCGCCGACCACGGACAGGGTCCGCACGACCTCCTGGGTCACCGACGCGCGGGACTGTTCGACGACGACGACCTCGCCCTGTTCACCGCGGGCGGTGCCCCGGATGACGCTGTCGGTGATCTGCCTGCCCACCTCGACGGTCGGCTGCCCGGGGATGGTGACCCGGGCGTACCTGCCGACGACGAGCTGTTCGCCGAGGGTGACGGGGGAGACGGACTTCCGTTCCAGGGCGTTCGCCTCGACGATGGCCATCAGCCGCAGCGCCTCGGACTCGATCCGGTCCTGGGCGCTGCTGGTGATGGTCCGGGTCTCCACGATGACCAGGGAGATCCCGAAGACGGCGATGACGACGAGCACCACGGCGAGTGTGGAGTTGATCAGTCGGCGGCGCATGGCTCAGCGGGTACTCAGCTCTTCTCGAAGCGGAAGCCGACGCCGCGGACGGTGGCGATGTAGCGGGGGTTGGCGGCGTCGTCGCCCAGTTTCTTGCGCAGCCAGGAGATGTGCATGTCGAGGGTCTTGGTCGAGGACCACCAGGTGGTGTCCCAGACCTCGCGCATCAGCTGGTCGCGGGTGACGACCCGGCCGGCGTCCCGGACCAGGACCCGCAGCAGGTCGAACTCCTTGGCCGTGAGCTGGAGCTCCTCCTCCCCCATCCAGGCGCGGTGCGACTCGACGTCGATCCGGACGCCGTGGGTGGCGGGGGGCTGGCTGGTCTCGGCGGCGCCGCGCCGCAGCAGGGCGCGGACCCGGGCCAGCAGTTCGGCGAGGCGGAAGGGCTTGGTCACGTAGTCGTCGGCGCCCGCGTCCAGGCCGACGACGGTGTCGACCTCGTCCGCGCGGGCGGTGAGCACCAGGATCGGGAAGCCGTGGCCCTCGGCACGCAGCCGGCGGGCGACCTCCAGGCCGTCCATCCCCGGTAGTCCCAGGTCCAGGACGACGAGGTCGACGCCGCCCTGCAGTCCCGCGTCCAGGGCGGTGGGGCCGTCCTCCCGGACCTCGACTTCGTACCCCTCCCGGCGCAGGGCGCGGGCCAGGGGCTCCGAGATGGATGCGTCGTCCTCGGCGAGCAGTACACGCGTCATGTGGGTGATGGTAGTCCGCGCCGGGTCAAAGCAGGGGCGTGCCGGGACACCCCTCTCCATCCGGGTCAGGGGGTGGTTCACACCTTCGAATGGGCCCGAACGGTTCCCTCCCCCCTTGTGATCCATATCTCAAGTCCATTCATATCGGGCACTGTCGTGTCGTATGGTGGCGAGACGCCTGATGCAGTACCAGGGGACCTTTATGCGGAAAAGATCGCCAAGGGTCTCCGTTATCTCTGTTCCAGCCTGTTTCGGTACCCCTCCCGGATGTGACGCGAGGGGCCGACCGGACCGGCCGGGACGACAGTGAATGACCTGTGGGCCGGGCCCCGCGCGCGATGGAGCGTGGCGGGGCGTGGATCTCGGTGACGACCTGTCCCCCCGCCTCCGTCACACCGGAGACGAAGATCCCCCGGGCGTGGGATCGGGGCACTCGTCGCCGGTGCCGGCCACCCCCCACCGGGCGCTGCACAGCTCAAGAAGCCGAGCGTCCCGAGCAAGCAAGGATCGACCATGGCTTCCAGCCTGACGAAGGGATCGGCGGACCCGTCCGCCGAGCAGACCTTCTTCGGCCACCCCCGTGGCCTGGCCACTCTGTTCATGACCGAGATGTGGGAGCGCTTCTCCTACTACGGCATGCGCGCCCTCCTCGTCCTGTACCTGGTCTCCGGCGGAACCGAGGCCGCGACCGGGACGCAGGGCGGCGGCCTCGGCTTCACGATGGCCACGGCCACGGCGATCTACTCCGTGTACGTCGCGATGGTCTACCTCATGGCGATGCCCGGCGGCTGGTTCGGCGACCGGGTCTGGGGCGCCCGCAAGACGGTCGCGATCGCCGGTGGTGTGATCATGGCCGGTCACGTGTCGCTGGCCGTTCCCGGCCAGGCGATGTTCTTCCTGGGCCTGGCCCTGGTGGCGGCCGGTTCCGGTCTGCTGAAGGCCAACATCTCGACGATGGTCGGCCACCTCTACGACGGCCCGGACGACCCGCGCCGTGACGGTGGCTTCACGATCTTCTACATCGGCATCAACCTCGGTGCCTTCATCGCGCCCCTCGCCGTCGGCACGGTCGGCGAGAAGGTCAACTGGCACCTCGGCTTCCTGCTGGCCGCGGCCGGCATGGGCCTGGGCCTGCTCCAGTTCCTGATCGGCACGAAGACCCTGAGCCCGCGCAGCAGCCTGGTCCCGAACCCGCTGTCGCAGCAGGAGCGCAAGGCCGTCGTCCTCAAGGCCGCGGGCACCGTCGCCGTCGTCGCCGCGTTCTACGGTGTCGTGGTCGCCCTGGGCGCCTACACCCTGAACTGGGCGCTGGTCCCGATCACCCTGGCCGGTCTGATCATCCCGGTCGCCGTCCTGGTCCGCATCAAGCGCGACAAGGACCTGTCGGCGCCCGAGCAGTCGAAGATGACCGCGTACATCTGGTTCTTCGTCGCCGCCGCCGTCTTCTGGATGATCTACGACCAGGGTGGTTCGACCCTGTCGCTGTTCGGCTCCGGAAAGACCTCCGGCACCATCTTCGGCCTGGGCTTCCCGGCCACCTGGTTCCAGTCGCTGAACCCGCTGTTCGTGATGTCGCTGGCGCCGGTCTTCGCCTGGCTGTGGGTCTGGCTGGCCCGCAAGAACCAGGAGCCGAACACCATCGTGAAGTTCGCGATGGGTCTGGTCCTGATCGGCGGCTCCTTCTTCGTCTTCATCGTCCCGATGAACATGGCGGGCGACGGCACCAAGGTCTCCCCGATGTGGCTGGTCTCGATCTACATGATCCAGACCATCGGTGAGCTGTGCCTCTCCCCGGTCGGCCTCTCCCTCACGACGAAGATGGCCCCGCAGAAGTACGCCTCGCAGATGATGGGTGTCTGGTTCCTCGCGGTCACCGCGGGCGACTGCACCACCGGGCTGCTCTCGATCGCCGGGGTCAACCTCAACGGCACCGGGGTGATCGCCTTCGAGGCGTCGGCCGCGGTCCTGGCGGGCTTCGCGATCTACTCGTACCGCAAGAAGGTCCAGTCGCTGATGGGCAACGTGCACTGACGTACCCCGCCCCGCGCACGCGACGACAGCCGGCCCGGCGCCCCCAGAGGGGTGCCGGGCCGGCCGCGTTCCCCTGAGGGGCGGGGCCGCCGGGGACGGGCGCCTACCGCTGCCGGCGGGGGCCGCGCAGGCGCCGCCACGGGGTGAGGGCGAAGACCGCGGCGCCGAGCAGGAGGACCGTGGCGGCGGCCAGCGCCAGGGCGGCGATGCCGTCGTCCCGCGCGCCCGTCTCGGCCAGTCCGCCGCCGGAGGCGGCCCCGCCCGTGGCCGTACCGCCGGAGGCCGTACCGCCGGAGGCGGCCCCCGCCGTGGACGGCGAGCCGGAGCCGCCCGGCTGGGCGGCGGTGTCCAGCTCCAGCGAGACGCCGCTGCTCTTCGCCGTGCAGGGGACGCCGATCGGCGGGGAGCCGGGGGCCAGCGTGACGTCGATCGTCAGCCGGTCCGGGGTGAGCGTCACCTTGCCGGTCGCGCCGGGCCGGTAGGTGCCGGTCATGTCGCTGAGGCTGACCGGGGCCTTGTCGGGGATCGGTTCCGCGTTGGCCGGGCCCACCACCTTGACCGTGCCGCTGTCGGCGCCGCCGAGCCTGATCTCCATCGAGGGCTTGAGGGCCCCCGCCGGCAGGGCCATCGGGCTCGCCATCGCGCCCTTGGCCGTCCTGACGGTCAGGTCGTAGCCGCCGCCGTTCCTCTTCGCGCCGACCGTGACCGGGGTCCTGATGCCCCCGGGGACGGTCGGACCGCAGTCGTAGGCGACCTCGACGGGCTTGCCCGGGAAGTCGCTCCGGCCGTCGGCGCCGCCCGTGGTGGCACCCGTCGTACCGCCCGTGGCCGCAGCGTCGCCCGTCGTCCCGCCCGTCGTGCCGCCCGTCGTGCCGCCGGAGGACGTGGCGCCCGCGGCGGTGACCTTGACGGTGGCGGCGACACCCACCGGCCCCTGGGGCGCGCACGTGGTGACGAAGCCGCTGAAGTCCACCTCGTACCGGCCCGGGGTGAGGGTGCCCTCCCCGGCCTTGGTCAGCTTGACCTTGCCCTTCATGTCGGACAGGACCATGGGGGCCTTCTTCGGGACGGGCGGGTTCTTCCGCTCCCCCTCCAGCCTCACCTCCCCGCCGAGGGCGCCGCCCAGCGTCACGTACCCGGTGGGTTTGACGGTGTCCTTGCCCAGGTCCATCAGGTCGGTGTTGTCCGAGGCCGCCCGGACGGTCTTCCAGACCACCTCGGCCTCGTCACCGGCCCGCGCGGTGGCCGGTGCCGTGACCGAGACGGTGACCGTGCCCACGACCGGGCCTCCCCCGCCCGCGGGCGGCACGCACCGCACCGTGTACGAGAGGCCGGCGGACACGGCGGCGGGGGCGGGAACGGCGGCAGCGGCGTACGGGGCAGCGAGGTGCGGGGCAGCGGCGGGCGCGGCGACGGCCGCCCGGGCGGGGCCCGCCACCGGGAGGATGCCCGCTCCGCCGAACAGCAGCACGGCCGTGGCCGCGCCCACTCTCCGTTGGGTCTTCACGAGGGTCCCTTCGTCGTCGGACGGTTCTCGGACGGTGCGGGCGTCCGTGGTGGTCGTACCGGCCCCGGCGCGGTGTCCGGGACGGACCACGGCGAGGCCGCCGTGGTGGCGTGGGGGCCGGTCCGGGAGGCGTCCCCCGGACCGTCGGGGCGGTGCGGTGGCGCGGCGCGCGGGCGGACCCGGTCGACGAGCGCCATGCCCGTGCGGAAGGCCGCGACCGGGACGACCAGCAGGAGCAGGCACCGGAAGAGCAGCACCCCGTACGGGCGGTCCACGTCCCAGGACCCGGTGGCCACGACCGCCGCGCCGTGGGTGAGGGAGAGCCGGTACGCGCCGTGGGCGCCCGCGGCGAGGGCGACGGGCAGGGCGAGGTCGGCCCGGCCGCCCGGCGCGATCGTGCCCTTCCAGGGGGTCTCCTCCCACGACGGGGCGAACACGCCGTGGGCGGTGGCGAGCCGGAAGACCGGGTCGGTGACCGGGACGGGCCCGAGGTTGGCGACGGTGACCCGCAGCGTCCGGGCGGGCGGGGCGCCGAACCGGGTCAGCACCCCGTCGCCGCCCGTGAGGCGGACCCCGGTGAGCGCCGCGAGGCGGGGCGTGCCGGAGGGGGCGGGCGGCGCGGCCACCGGATGGCCGGGGATCGTGAGCGGGACGGTGACGGTGGACCGGTCGCCGTCGACGGAGGTGGCGCCGACGACGCAGGGGCAGGGCTCGGGCGGCGCGGCCACGGACAGCCGGGCGGTGAAGCGCCCGCCGTCGGCGACCGTGACCACGGCTCCGGCGGCGTTGGCGCAGCCGCTGGTGCCGCCGGCCATGTTCTGCCCGCAGACCAGCAGCGCCACCGTCGTACGGGCCCGCCAGCCGGTGCCGGTGACGGTGATCCCGGTGCCGGGGGCGGCCTCCTGGAGGGAGAGCGCCACGGCGGGCCGGGGCTCCTCGGCGGCGGCCCGGACAGCGGCCTGTGTGGCGGCCTGGGCGGGGGCCGCCGCCGGCACGGGGAGGGCGGCGCAGAGCACGGCGGAGAACACCACGGCCGCGGCCCGGACCGCCGTGCGACGTTTCCGGTCGGACACCTTCGGCTCCCCTCGGCTCCCCCTCGGACCACACCTGCCTGACGGGGCGTCAGATCGGTGGCTCAAGGTACGCCCGGGGCCTTGCGGAGGGAAGACGAGGGACCGCCCGGATCGGCGGCGCGCGGGCCGCCCCCGGTCAGACCACGCGCACGCCCCGCTGCCAGACGGCGGAGACCAGCGGGACGCCGGGCCGGTAGGCGAGGTGGACGTGGCTGGGCGCGTCGAGGAGGGCCAGGTCGGCGCGGGCGCCGGGGGTGACCGTACCGATGTCGGTGCGGCGCAGGGCGCGGGCGCCGCCCGCGGTGGCCGACCACAGGGCCTCGTCGGGGGTCATCCCCATGTCGCGGACGGCGAGGGCGATGCAGAACGGCATCGAGCTGGTGTAGGAGGAGCCGGGGTTGCAGTCGGTCGAGAGCGCCACGGTGGCGCCCGCGCCGAGCAGCCGCCGGGCGTCGGGCCACCGGGCGCGGGTGGAGAACTCGGCGCCGGGAAGCAGGGTGGCGACGGTGGTGGCCGAGGCCTGGCCGAGGGCGTCGACGTCGGCGTCGGTGAGGTGGGTGCAGTGGTCGGCGGAGGCGGCTTCGAGCTCGACGGCGAGCCGCACGCCGGGGCCGTGGCCGAGCTGGTTGGCGTGGACGCGCGGGACGAGCCCGGCGGCGGCGCCCGCGGTGAGGACCGCCCGGGCCTGGTCCCCGTCGAAGGCGCCGCGCTCGCAGAAGACGTCGATCCAGCGGGCGTACGGGGCGCAGGCGGCCAGCATCTCGCCGGTGACGAGGTCCACGTACTCCGCGGCCCCGTCCGGCCGGCCGGCGTAGTCGGGGGGCACGATGTGCGCGCCGAGGTAGGTGACCTCCTCGGTGTGCGCGGCGGCGATGCGCAGGGCGCGGGCCTCGTCGGCGACGGTGAGGCCGTAGCCGGACTTGGTCTCGAAGGTGGTGGTGCCCTGGCGGCGGGCCTCGGCGAGGTGGCGCACCAGGTTGGCTTCGAGCGCGGCGTCGGTGGCGGCGCGGGTGGCGGCGACGGTGGTGCGGATGCCGCCGGCGGAGTAGCCGCGCCCGGACATCCGGGCGTTGAACTCGGCGGTGCGGTCGCCCGCGAAGACCAGGTGCGAGTGGGAGTCGACGAAGCCCGGGACCACGGCCCGGCCGTCCGCGTCGAAGGCGTTGTCGGTGGCGGGTGCTTTGCTGGAGGGACCGACCCAGGCGATGCGGTCGCCGTCGATGACGATCGCCGCGTCCTGGATCAGTCCGAGGGGGGAACCGTCACCGAGGGAGGGGTCGTTGGTGACCAGGGCGGCGATGCGGGTGATGAGTGTGGTGCCGGTGGCGCCGGTGGCGCGTGGCAGGTCCGGGGCGCTCAGGGTGCTCGGGGCGGTGGTGTGCGGGGTGCTCGGGGTGTTCGGGGTGTTCATGAGGTGCGGGGTGTCCATGGTGTGCGGGGGCTCCTTCAGCCTCGTACGGCCGCGATCGAGGCGGCGAGGGCGGCGGGGACGTCCGGGACCAGGGTGTGGGCCCCGTCCCGTACGAGGTGCCGGCCGCCCACCACCGTGTGGCGCACGTCGGCCGCGGAGGCGGCGAATACGGCCGTCTCGGCGCCGAGCCGGGGCGGCGGGCCCGCGGTCCTGACGGAGTCCAGGGCGATCGTGGTGAAGTCCGCGAGCGCGCCCGGCTCCAGGCGGCCCGCGTCGGGCAGCCCGAGGGCCGCGTGGCCGTCCGCGGTGGCGGCGCTCAGCAGGGCGTTCGCGGTCCAGTGGCCCCGGGTGCGGCTGCGCAGGCGCTCGTCCAGCTCCATCGCGCGGGCCTCTTCGAGCAGGTCGATCACGGCGTGGCTGTCGCTGCCGAGGGAGAGCGGGCTGCCCGCGCGCTGGAGCCCCGCGGCCGGGCCGATGCCGTCGGCGAGGTCGCGTTCGGTGGTGGGGCACATGCAGGTGCCGGTGGCCGAGGAGCCGATCAGGGCGATGTCCGCGTCGGTGAGGTGCGTGTGGTGGACGCCGGTGGTGCGCGGGCCGAGCACCCCGTGGTCGGCGAGGAGCTGGGCCGGGGTGCGGCCGTGGGCAGCCTGGCAGGCGTCGTTCTCGGCGGTCTGCTCGGAGAGGTGGACGTGCAGGGGGGCCCGGTGCTCCTCGGCCCAGCGGGCCACCGTGGCGAGCTGTCCGGCGGGCACGGCGCGCACCGAGTGGACGGCGGCGCCGATCAGGGCGTGCGCGCGGGGCTTGAGGGCGCTCGCGCGCTCCGCCCAGGCGTCGGCGGTGCCGTCGGAGAAGCGCAGCTGGTGGGCGTCGAGGGGCTTCCCCCGGCGCGCGTCGAGGATGCCGGACGCGAGATAGGCGGTGTCGAGCAGGGTGATGCGGATGCCGGCCGCGGCGGCGGCCTCGATCAGGGCCTCGCCCATGGCGTTCGGGTCGGCGTAGGGCGTGCCGCCGGGGGCGTGGTGGAGGTAGTGGAACTCGCCGACGTTGGTGATGCCGGCCAGGGCCATCTCGGCGTACACCGCGCGGGCGAGCGCGAAGTAGGTGTCGGGGGTGAGCTTGTGGGCCACGCCGTACATGATCTCGCGCCAGGTCCAGAAGGTCCCGGAGCCGACCTGGACGGTGGAGCGCAGTGCGCGGTGGAAGGCGTGGCTGTGGGCGTTGGCCAGGCCCGGCAGGGTGAGGCCGCGCAGGGGTTCCGCGCCGGGCGGGGGCGCGGTGACCTGGGTGCGCAGGGCGGCGATCCGGCCGTCCCCGGCGACCTCCAGGACCACCCCCGGCTCGACGTGGGTGCCGAGCCAGGCGTGCTCCAGCCAGTACACGGTGCGCGGCGGCCCGGCGGCCGGTGCCGGGGCAACCTGAGCCGCCTGAGCCGCCCGGCCCGCCGGGCGGGGCCGGTCCGGCCCCGGCTGCGGCTGCGGCTGGTCCGGCTCCGTGGGCTGCCCCGGCTCCGGCCGCCGCCCGGCGGGTTCCGTCGGCTCTGTCGGCTCTGTCGTCCTGTGCGCGGTCAGCGGCACGCGAGACCTTCCAGTACGTCGGCGAGGGCGAGGACACCGGCCACGCAGTCGTCCTCGGCGGCGAACTCCCGGGGCGAGTGGGAGACGCCGGTGGGGTTGCGCACGAACAGCATCGCGGTCGGGACGGCGGCGGAGAGGATTCCGGCGTCGTGTCCCGCCCCGGTGCCCAGGACGGGGACGGAGCCGCCCAGGATGCGGTCGAGTTCGTCCCGCAGGGCGTGCGCGAACTCGACCACGGGGGTGAAGGACTCCCGGACGACGTCGAGGTCGACGCCGTCGCGCGCCGCCCGCTCGCGCGCCGCCTTCTCCACGGCGGTGACGACGGCGTCCAGGGTGGCCTGGTCGGCGGCGCGGGAGTCGAGCCAGCCGCGCACGAGGGAGGGGATGGCGTTGACCCCGTTGGGCTCGACCGCGACCTTCCCGAAGGTGGCGACGGCCCCGGCGAGGGCCGCCTCGGCACGGGCCGCGAGGACGGTCGCCGCGTACGTGAGCATCGGGTCGCGGCGGTCGGCGAGGCGGGTGGTCCCGGCGTGGTTGGCCTCGCCCCGGAAGTCGAAGCGCCAGCGGCCGTGCGGCCAGATCGCGGAGGCGATGCCGACGGCGGCCCCGGCCGCGCCGGAGCCGTTCGCGCCGTTCGCGCCGTTCGCGCCGCCCGCGCCGCCCGCGCCGCCCGCGCCGCCCGCGGGCCAGGTGTCCAGGGCCCGGCCCTGCTCCACGTGCAGCTCGACGAAGGCGCCGATCCGGGCGAGCCGGTCGGGGTCGGGCCCGATGACCTCGGGGTCGTACCCGGCGGCCTCCATGGCCCGGGGCAGCGTGATCCCGTCGGCGTCGCGCAGCTGGTACGCCTTCTCCCTGGTCAGCTGCCCGGCGGCGAGCCGGGAGCCGACGCAGGCGAGGCCGAAGCGGGCGCCCTCCTCGTCACCGAAGTTGGTGATGGCCAGCGGCCGGGTGAACTCGGCGCCGCGTCCGCGCAGTTCGTCCAGGGCCGCGAAGGCGGAGACCACGCCGAGGGGGCCGTCGAAGGCCCCGCCGTCGGGCACGGAGTCCAGGTGCGAGCCGGTGACCACGGCCTGGCCGGCCGCGGCGTCCCGGTACGTGCGTGCGCCGAGCCAGGCCCACTGGTTGCCGTTGCGGTCGGTCTCGTACGCCAGGCCGCGCGCCTCGGCCTGCTCCTGGAACCAGGTCCGGCAGTCGGCGTCGGCCCCGGTCCAGGCGTACCGGCGGTACCCGCCGGAGGCCGCGTCGCGCCCGATGGGCGCCAGCTCGGCCCACATGGCGTGGAACGAGGAACCGGTCACCGGGACCGCGGGACCACCGCTTGCCGCCGGGCCACCGGCATCGGGGGCCGCGGGACCGCCGGGGGTCCCGGGGGGCGGGGTCACGCGTCGCCCTCGCGCATCGGGACGCGCACGCCGCGCTCGTCCGCCACCGACCCGGCGCTGTCGTAGCCCGCGTCGACGTGGCGGATGACGCCCATGCCCGGGTCGTTGGTCAGGACGCGGCGGATCTTCTCCCCGGCCAGCGGGGTCCCGTCGGCCACCGTGACCTGGCCCGCGTGGATCGAGCGGCCCATGCCGACGCCGCCGCCGTGGTGGATCGAGACCCAGGAGGCGCCGGAGGCGACGTTGACCATGGCGTTGAGGAGCGGCCAGTCGGCGATGGCGTCGGAGCCGTCGAGCATGGCCTCGGTCTCGCGGTACGGGGAGGCCACCGAGCCGCAGTCGAGGTGGTCGCGGCCGATGACCACGGGCGCGGCCAGCTCGCCGGAGGCGACCATGTCGTTGAAGCGCTCACCGGCCCGGTCGCGCTCGCCGTAGCCGAGCCAGCAGATCCGCGCGGGCAGGCCCTGGAAGCGGACCCGCTCGCCCGCCATCTTGATCCAGCGGTGCAGGGACTCGTTCTGAGCGGACTCGGAGGCCGGGAAGAGGTCCAGGATCGCCTTGTCGGTCTTGTGGATGTCGGACGCCTCGCCGGAGAGCGCGGCCCAGCGGAAGGGGCCCTTGCCCTCGCAGAACAGCGGCCGGATGTAGGCGGGGACGAAGCCGGGGAAGGCGAAGGCGCGGTCGTAGCCGGCGAGCTTGGCCTCGCCGCGGATGGAGTTGCCGTAGTCGAAGACCTCGGCGCCCGCGTCCATGAAGCCGACCATGGCCTCCACGTGCCGGGCCATGGATGCGCGGGCGCGCGCGGTGAAGCCCGCCGGGTCCTTGGCCGCCCGGTCCGCCATGTCCTCGAAGGCGATGCCGGACGGGAGGTAGGCGAGCGGGTCGTGCGCGGAGGTCTGGTCGGTGACGATGTCGACGGGCGCGCCCTCGGCCAGCATCTGCGGCAGCAGGTCGGCGGCGTTGCCGAGCAGGCCGATGGAGAGCGGGCGGCGCGCGGCGCGCGCCTCGACGGCGAGCCGGAACGCGTGCTCCACGCTGTCGGCCCGCACGTCCAGGTAGCGGTGCTCGATCCGGCGCTCGATGGCGCGCGGGTCCACGTCGATGCAGATCGCGACGCCGTCGTTCATCGTCACGGCCAGCGGCTGGGCGCCGCCCATGCCGCCGAGACCGGCGGTCAGGGTGATGGTGCCGGCGAGCGTGCCGCCGAACCTCTTGGCCGCCACCGCCGCGAAGGTCTCGTAGGTGCCCTGGAGGATGCCCTGGGTGCCGATGTAGATCCACGAACCGGCCGTCATCTGCCCGTACATGGTGAGGCCGAGGGACTCCAGGCGGCGGAACTCCTCCCAGTTGGCCCAGTCGCCGACCAGGTTGGAGTTGGCGAGCAGGACGCGCGGGGCCCACTCGTGGGTCTGCATCACGCCGACCGGGCGGCCGGACTGGACGAGCATCGTCTCGTCCTGCTTGAGCGTGCGCAGGGTGCGCACCATCGCGTCGTACGAGCGCCAGTCGCGGGCGGCCTTGCCGGTGCCGCCGTAGACGACCAGCCGGTCGGGGTGTTCGGCGACCTCGGGGTCGAGGTTGTTCTGGAGCATCCGCAGCGCGGCCTCCTGCTGCCATCCCAGGGTGCTGAGTGCGGTACCGCGCGAGGCCCGTACGGGGCGAGGTCCTGACATGGCTGTGCCTCCTCCGATGGTGGTCAATCCATTCACATCCTTGCCTCATGAATAGATTCAGTCAACAGCTGCGGGCGGCCCCCTCGGATGATGGGATGGCGGGCATGGCCGCCCCGACGCCCCCGCACCCGACCCGGCACCCGACCCCGCGCCTGCCCCCGTACCCGCCCGCCGCCCGGCGGGACCTGGCCGTACGGGCCGTCGCCGCGCAGGGCCTGCTGGACCGGACGGACTCCGCGCAGCCGCTGGTCTGCCTGCTGGACGTGGACGGCATCCGCGCCTCCGCCGCCGCCCTGACCGGCGCCTTCGCGACCGCGCTCCCGCCGGGCACCCCCGTCCTGCACGCCTTCGCGGTCAAGGCCGCCCCGCTCGTCCCGGTGCTGCGGCTGCTCGCCGACGCCGGGCTCGGCTGCGAGGTGGCCGGCCCCGGCGAACTGGCCCTGGCCCGCGCGGCCGGGGTGGCCCCCGGGCGGACCGTCCTGGACTCCCCCGCCAAGACCGTTGCCGAGCTGCGCGAGGCCCTCGCCCTCGGGGTCGCCGTCAACGCCGACAGCCGCCAGGAGCTGGCCCGCCTCGACACCCTCGTCACCGCCGCACCCGGAAGCCACGGCCCGCCCGGGGGGCACGCCGCACCCGGGAGCCACGGCCCGCTCGGGGTCCGGGTCAACCCGCAGACCGGCGCGGGCACGATCGACGCGCTCTCCACCGCCACCGCGACCTCGAAGTTCGGGATCGCCCTGCGCGACCCGGGCGCGCGCGAGTGGCTCGTCCGGGCCTTCCTGGACCGCCCCTGGCTGACCCGCCTGCACGTCCACTCGGGCTCCCAGGGCGTCCCGCTCTCCCTGATCGCGCACGGCGTACGGGAGGTGCACGCCCTGGCCGAGGAGATCAACGCGGCGGCCGGGCGCCGCCAGGTCGACACCCTCGACATCGGCGGCGGCCTGCCCGTCAACTTCGCCTCGGACGCGCCCGTCCCGACCTGGACGCAGTACGTGTCGGCCCTGCGCGAGGCCGCCCCCGGCGCCTTCGACGGCTCCTACGGCCTGGTCACGGAGTTCGGCCGGTCCCTGCTGGCCAAGCACGGGCTGGTCGTCTCGCGGGTGGAGTACACCAAGACCACCGGCGCCCGCCCCGTCGCCGTCACCCACGCCGGGGTCCAGCTGGCCACCCGCACCGTGTACGCCCCGGCCGCCTGGCCGCTGCGCGTCCTGGCGTACGACGCCCTGGGCGAGCCGAAGAGCGGGCCGCCGCTCGCCCAGGACATCGCGGGCCCGGCCTGCTTCGCGGGCGATCTGCTGGCCACCGCCCGGGAGCTGCCGGAGCTGGTCCCGGGCGACCTGATCGCCGTCCCGGACACGGGCGCGTACTTCTTCACCGCCCACTACGGCTACAACAGCCTGCCCCGCCCGGCGGTCCACGGCTTCACCCTCACCCCGGCGGGCGAGGTCCGCTTCGCCCTGGCCCGCCCGGCGCAGGACCTCGCCTCCCTGGTCACGGAGTCCGGCGGCGCCTTCCGCGACGCCCTGCTCTGACGCCTCGCGCCGAGGAGCACCCGCCCGCCACTCCCCGTCCCCTACTCCGCTACTCCACGAAGAGGCCGTGCGCCGCCGCCCGCGCGTCGAACGCCTCCAGCCGGGCCTGCGCGTCCGGCAGCGCGTCCGCCATCGCCTCCAGCAGGACCCGGCCCAGCAGCATCGGCGCGCAGGCCGTGTCGAAGGCCAGCCCGGTGCCGACCGGAGCCGGGATCAGCAGGTCCGAGTGGTGGGCCACCGGGGCGAAGGCCGAGTCGGCGACCGTCACCACGGTCAGCCCGGCCCGGCGCGAGCGCTCCAGCGTGTCCACGACCTCCCGGGGATGGCGGGGCAGCGCGAAGCAGAGCAGCGCCGAGGCCCCGGCGGCCACGGCCGCGTCGATCCGGTCCTCCAGCATCGAGCCGCCCTCGTCGAGCAGGCGCACGTCCGGATGCACCTTGGCGGCGAAGTACGCGAAGCCGCGCGCCTGCGAGGACGCCGCCCGCAGCCCGAGCACCAGCAGCGGCGTGGACCCGGCCAGCAGCCGCCCGGCCTCCTGGACCGGCGCCGGGTCGGCCAGCACGGCCGCCAGCCGCCGCAGGTTCTCGATCTCGCCCCGCACGGCCTGCTGGTACTCGTTGTACGAGTCCTCGTGCCCGGCGCCGTCCGCCGACCCGGCGGGGGCCACCTCGCGCAGGTGCCGGCGGAGCGCCGGGTACCCGTCGAAGCCCAGGGCCACCGCGAACCGGGTCACCGACGGCTGGCTCACCCCGGCCAGCTCGGCCAGCTCCACACTCGACAGGAACGGCACCTCCGCCGCCCCGCGCACCATGCAGTGCGCGATCCGCCGCTGGGTCGGCGTCAGCCGGTGCCCCTCGAACAGCTTCTGCAGCCGCGCTGCCGGGCCGTCGCTCATCCCGTCCCCTCCGTCCCGTCCGTACCTGAACCATTCAGTCACACAGCACTCTGCATGCGCTTATGCAGCACGGCAAGCCGCGCCCCGCCCCACGGGCGGCTGAGAGCCCCCGCTACGCGAGACCAGGTGAGGCGTTCGGGGCTCGATCGCCTTGGGTATCCCGGTGAGTGTGGAGATCCGACTCCGCCTCTCAATCTCCATGTCCTTGATCAATGGCGGTGTCATTCCCGTACAGATGGCGACTGAACAGTCCGCAGGGCGGCAAAGGCTGCGACCTCCTGCCCTATACATTCCTCGAACAGCAACTGACCGGTGAACACTGGATTGTCGTGGAACAGCACTGGGTGAAACCATGGCGGCCACCAACGCGGCGGGGTCATCTCTCCGGCACGCACCATCCGCACCCCGATGTATGCGAACGGATACGGCCACCAACGCGCTTACCCCCACCTCCTCACGAAGAGGCGCCTGCCATGATTGCCAGGACACCGGGCACCAGTGCAAGGACAGGTGAGTAACGTTGAGCAAGTTCTTGGCAACCGCCGCCCGGTGGGCGGCACCCACCGTGGTCCTCGCCCAAGTCTGTCTCGTATGGACCGGCGTGTTCAGCCTGGGCGAAGCTGTCGCGGTGGGGCTGCTCCTCGAACTCCTGCTGGCCGGGATCGTCATCACTGAAATCGCCCTGGCCAGGCGGGCTTTCCGCACATCCAAGAGCCAGGGAGCCGATGGGCAAGAGGCTCTCAACCAGGCGCTGTCCGCCGTGTTACCCGCACTCGTCGCCAAAGCGATGGCGATGGAGTTCGGACTCTTCCGTGCACTTTGGCGCTGGATCCTTCGGAAACCGGACGCACCTGAAGGACATCAGATCCTGAGCTACGGCTCCGAAATCAAGCCAATCATGTGGGTGATGGTCTTCCTTGTGCCACTGGAGATCCTCGCCGTCGAACTGCTGATCCCTTGGACGGTGGCGCGCATCGCCCTGCTCGTGCTCTCCGTGTACGGGACGGTATGGGTGCTCGGATTCATCGCGGCGCTCTCCATCCGTCCTCACACGGTCGGCGACGGCGAAATCGTCCTGCGCTTCGCACACTTCACTCAGATCGCCATTCCGCTGGAACTCATCGAATCGGTTCACTCGTCCCGGCACAGCGGCTACCGCAGGGCGGTCAACATCGGCGATGGGGTGCTGGCGATGCCGATCGGCGACTCCACCACCCTCAGCATCAAGCTGCGCGAGCCCTACTCGGTGGCGCCCAAGCCCGGGAAGCCGACGCAAAAGGTGCGAGAGGTGCGCTTCACCGCGGACAACACCCGCGAAGCCATCCGCATACTCACAGCGAACATCTCCGGGAGCTGAACCGTTCCGGTGGCGATTTCGGTGGCGCCGGCCACGATCAGCGGCCCGCGCCACGTCTTGCAGCCTTCCGGCGCCTGAAACCGGTCCCAGGCCCGACGGACTACGTCGTCGGTGTCTGGGAGCGCTGCGGGCCGCACCGAAGAGCAGGCGTCCTGGAGCGAGCCGTAGAGCACACCGAAGACGTCCAACGCACCGGTGCCACCCTCGCCCAGGCCCTCCAGGAGTCCCGGGGTCGCAAGGGATGGAGCACGGCGCCGCAGCCTCGGCAAGCGGAGATCAGGTACCTCCGATGCCGGACGCAGGCGAACGCCCAGGCCAGGCGCCATTTCAGCAGCCAACGGCCGCCACTCCCGCGCAGGCACGGCGGGCAGAGCTTGGAGCGGCGGCGCCAGTCTCAACGCCGTGAACCGGGGGAACGGGCGGGGGTACGGGCACCCCGGCCGCAGGGCCGGTCCGGCGCGCCCGGCTCCCGGCTCCCGGCTCCCGGCTCCCGGCTCCCGGCTCCCGGCAGGAGGTGGGCCCGGGACACGAGTGTGCGCGGGAACCGCCGCACCCCCGGTTTCCCGGGAGGCGGGACGACGGCGGTCCCCGCGAAGGACACGGGGCGGGTCAGGGCCGTCCGTATCCGTGGCGTCCACGCGGTCCGGGAGCCGCTCCGGAGCCGCGCAACACCGTTCGGTGGCATCGGCCGGGGCCGGTCTCCCGGGCCCCGCCGACACCCCCTACTGTGCCGCAGCCGTGTTAAGCCGGTGCTGCCGTCACATGTCGGGCCCGTGCCGTTCGCACGACGGGAACGACATGACGGACCCGGCACGACGGGAACAGGGCGACGGGAACGGTACGACGGCGCGCGCGGGCACCCGGGCCGGGGCGCCACCCCGCCCCCTCAGGCGCCCCGCAAGCCCCACAGGCCCCGCCAGCCCCGCCAGCCCCGCCAGCCCCGTCGGCTACTTCGCGTTGCGGGCCAGGAACGCCAGCAGGTCCTGGCGGCTCACCACACCGGTCGGCTTGCCCTCGACCAGCACGATCGCCGCGTCCGCCGTGCCGAGCACCGTCATCAGCTCGGAGACCGGCTCGCCCGAGCCGACCTGCGGCAGCGGCGCGCTCATGTGCTTCTCCAGCGGGTCGGACAGCGAGGCCCGCTGCGCGAACAGCGCCGCCAGCAGCTCCTTCTCGACCACCGAGCCGATGACCTCGGCCGCCATCACGTCCGGGTGACCGGCGCCCGGCTTGACGATCGGCATCTGCGAGACGCCGTACTCGCGCAGGACCTCGATCGCCTCGCCCACCGTCTCCTCGGGGTGCATGTGGACGAGGGACGGGATGCCGCCCTCCTTGTCGGCCAGCACCTGGCCGATGCGCGCGGCGGGGCCGGCCTCCTCCAGGAAGCCGTGCCCGGCCATCCACTCGTCGCTGAAGATCTTGCTGAGGTAGCCGCGTCCGCTGTCCGGCAGCAGGACGACGACCACGTCGTCCGGGCCCAGGCTCTCGGCGGCGCGCAGCGCGGCCACCACCGCCATGCCGCAGGAACCGCCGACGAGCAGCCCCTCCTCCTTCGCCAGCCGGCGGGTCATCTGGAAGGAGTCCTTGTCGGACACCGCGATGATCTCGTCCGTCACGTTGCTGTCGTAGGCGGTCGGCCAGAAGTCCTCGCCGACGCCCTCGACGAGGTACGGACGGCCCGAGCCGCCGGAGTAGACCGAGCCCTCGGGGTCGGCGCCGATGATCCTGACCTTGCCGCCGGACGCCTCCTTCAGGTACCCGCCGGTGCCGGAGATCGTGCCGCCCGTGCCGACACCGGCCACGAAGTGGGTGATCCGGCCGTCCGTCTGCTCCCACAGCTCGGGGCCGGTGGTCTCGTAGTGCGAACGGGGGTTGTTCGGGTTGCTGTACTGGTCGGGCTTCCAGGCGCCGGGCGTCTCGCGCACGAGGCGGTCGGAGACGTTGTAGTACGAGTCCGGGTGCTCGGGGTCGACGGCGGTCGGGCAGACCACGACCTCGGCGCCGTACGCGCGCATCACGTTGATCTTGTCCAGGGACACCTTGTCAGGGCAGACGAAGATGCACTTGTAGCCCTTCTGCTGGGCCACGATGGCGAGTCCTACACCCGTGTTGCCGCTGGTCGGCTCCACGATGGTGCCGCCGGGCCGGAGGGCTCCGCTCTGCTCGGCGGCCTCGATCATCCGTACGGCGATCCGGTCCTTCACCGATCCGCCGGGATTGAAGTACTCGACCTTCGCGAGGACGGTGGCCCGCAGACCTTCGGTCACACGGTTGAGCTTCACCAGCGGGGTGTTGCCGACGAGGCTGATCATCGAGTCGTGGAATTGCACCATGTTCTCCAAGGAGGGGACTCCACGGGTTCTCCGGGAGGTCCGGCCAGAGTATGCGGAAAGGGGATTGGCCGACCGTACGTACGGGGCAGGAAGGTCAACAGAGCGAAGGAGGTGGCTGAGGGTGTCCAGGGCGAGAACGGCCCGCCGGATCGCGGCGGGGGCAGCGTACGGCGGGGGCGGACTCGGGCTGGTCGGGGTCGCCACCGTGGGACTGGTACTGGCCGAGGTGCAGTTCGCCAAGCGGACGGTGGGCACCGGCCTGCCCGATCCGCCGCGCGCGGACGGGCTGTACGGGAGCGAGTTCGCCGGACCCGCGCCGGGCCCGGCGCCGCTGCGGCTGGGCATGCTGGGCGACTCCACGGCGGCCGGACTCGGCGTGCGGCGCGCCCGGCAGACCCCGGCCGCCCTGCTGGCCTCCGGACTGGCGGCGGTGGCCGAGCGCCCGGTGGAGCTGCGCAACGTGGCCCTGTCGGGGGCCATGTCCGACGACCTGGACCGGCAGGCGGGGCTGCTGCTCGACGGTGACGCGGCGCCGCCGGACGTCTGCGTGATCATGATCGGCGCCAACGACGTGACCCACCGGATGCCACCGACCCAGTCGGTGCGGCTGCTGACCTCGGCCGTCCGCAGGCTGCGGCTGGCCGGCGCGGAGGTCGTCGTCGGCACCTGCCCCGACCTGGGCACGATCGAGCCGGTCTACCAGCCGCTGCGCTGGATGGCCCGCCGGGTCTCGCGCCAGCTCGCCGCCGCCCAGACGATAGGAGTGGTCGCGCTGGGCGCCCGTACGGTCTCCATGGGCGACCTGCTGGGCCCCGAGTTCGCCGCCAACCCCCGCGAGATGTTCGGCCCGGACTCCTACCACCCGTCGGCGGAGGGGTACGCGACCGCCGCCATGGCCGTGCTGCCGACCCTGTGCGCGTCGCTCGGCCTGTGGCCCGGGTCGGACCGGCTGGACGTGTCCCGCAACGAGGACATGATGCCGGTGGCCAAGGCGGCCTCGGCGGCGGCCGGCCAGGCGGGCACCGAGGTCACCGGCGCGCGCGGCCCCTGGGCCCTGCTCAAGTACCGCCGCCGCAGGCGGGTCCCGGGCGAGGAACTCCCCGCAGCCGGCGCCGGGAACGAGAACGGCGACGGCAACGGCAACGAGAGCGGGAACGGAGACAGCACCGGGGACAGCACCGGGGACAGCACCGGCACCGGCACCGGCGACGGCGCCGGGACCCGGCCGCAGGAGGCGGGCGGGACGGAGGCCACGGCCTCCGGCAGCAGCCGCCTCTCCGGCCCGGCCTGACCCCGGCCCGGCCGGACGGGCGCCCCGGCGCGGAGAACGGCGCGACCCGGAAACGGCACGGGAACGGCACGGCGGGCCGGACCCCCCGCACCGGCCCTCCCCGCACCCCGCGGAGCGACCGGCATCACACGCCCGGGCCGGTGACCGGAACGGTACGGGCCGGTAACTTCGCTTCCGGTCCCGGCACGACGACCGCCGGGGGCCCGCAGCCCACCGCAGCCGCAGCAACGCACCCTCTGGAGTCCCGATGCCCGAAGCCGTCATCGTTTCCACCGCCCGCTCGCCGATCGGGCGCGCCTTCAAGGGGTCCCTCAAGGACGTCCGTCCGGACGACCTGACGGCCACGGTCATCCAGGCCGCCCTCGCCAAGGTCCCGGGGCTGGACCCGCGCGAGATCGACGACCTGATGCTCGGCTGCGGCCTCCCCGGCGGCGAGCAGGGCCACAACCTCGGCCGGATCGTCGCCGTGCAGATGGGCATGGACCACCTGCCGGGCTGCACGATCACCCGTTACTGCTCCTCCTCCCTGCAGACCTCCCGGATGGCCCTGCACGCCATCAGGGCGGGCGAGGGCGACGTCTTCATCTCGGCGGGCGTCGAGATGGTCTCCCGCTCCGTGAAGGGCTCCTCCGACGGCCAGCCCGACACCCACAACCCGTTCTTCGCCGACGCGGAGTCCCGTACGGCCGAGGTCGCCCTGAGCACCGGCGCCTCCTGGCACGACCCGCGCGAGGACGGGCTCGTCCCCGACGCCTACATCGCGATGGGCCAGACCGCCGAGAACCTGGCCCGCCTCAAAGGCGTGACCCGCCAGGACATGGACGAGTTCGGCGTCCGCTCGCAGAACCTCGCGGAGAAGGCCGTCGAGAACGGCTTCTGGGCCCGCGAGATCACCCCCGTCACCACCCCGGACGGCACCGTGGTCAGCAAGGACGACGGCCCGCGCGCCGGGGTCACCCTGGAGGGCGTGCAGGGCCTCAAGCCGGTCTTCCGCCCCGACGGCCTGATCACGGCCGGCAACTGCTGTCCGCTGAACGACGGCGCCGCGGCGGTGGTCATCATGAGCGACACCAAGGCGCGGGAGCTGGGCCTGACCCCGCTGGCCCGGATCGTCTCCACCGGCGTCACCGGGCTCTCCCCCGAGATCATGGGCCTGGGCCCGGTCGAGGCGTCCCGGCAGGCCCTCAGGCGGGCCGGTCTGACCATCGGCGACATCGACCTGGTCGAGATCAACGAGGCGTTCGCCGCCCAGGTGATCCCCTCGTACCGCGACCTGGGCGTGGACCTGGACAAGCTGAACGTCAACGGCGGCGCCATCGCCGTCGGCCACCCCTTCGGCATGACCGGCGCCCGGATCACCGGCACCCTGATCAACAGCCTCCAGTTCCACGACAAGCAGTTCGGCCTCGAAACCATGTGCGTGGGCGGCGGGCAGGGCATGGCCATGGTCATCGAGCGGCTGAGCTGAGCCGCAGCGGAGGGTGGGGGTCGTCCCGAGGCACGAGGGACGGCACCCGCCCGCAGCGAAGGCGAAGTTCAGCGCGACCACAAGAGGTGTGCGGCGGAGCTGAGCCGCGGCGGGGCTGGGCCGCCGGCCTGCGGCCGAGCCGGGTCGAGCCGGGTCCTTGTGGCGCGCTGGTGCGGCGCAAGGGGCCGGGCCGATCCTTGGGGCGTACGGGTGCCGGTTCCAACCCCGTCGCGGCCGACCTGTGACCGAATCTCACCCAGGATGTGACCTACCTCCCGAGGTTTCGGAATCCATGCAGGTCAGGCTGGTTTTAGCCGGAACGAACGGGACGAAAGACCTGTCCAATTCATGACGTAATGCACTGCACGCCATTCCCAGGCCGGGACAAGCTGATGTAGGAAGTCGGGGGACCGAAACAACCGGGAGTGAGCCAGTGAGCGCCTTGTCTCTTGCCCTGCTGCTGACCACGGCCGCCGCCACGGCCCTGGGCGCTGCTGCGCTGCACGCCGTCCACGCCCTGCGAGGGCAGGTCACGGCCCTGCGCGGCGATCTGGCGGAACGGGCGGCGCACCCGCACGGTGCGGCCGTCCCGCACGCGCGCAGCGCCGTCGAGTCCTCCGCCGCGGAGATACGAGCCGCCGTGGCCGAGGCCCTGGCCGAGGAGCGGGAGCGCGAGCTGGCCGAGGCGCGGGCCTTCTGGGCCGCGCAGGAGGCCCGGGACGCCGCCGACGCCCCTTCGCTGCTGGGCGGGCTGTCCGGTCTGGGTGACGAGAGCCCGGTCTACCTGCCCCGCCAGGCCGATCTGGTCGGTCTGGAGCCGGTGACCGGCGACGACTTCCTCGACGATTACCCCGAGGACTCCCCCGAGCTGGCCGCCGCCCGGCGCCGGCACCCCTCGCACCCCGATTTCGTCCCGGTCCAGGCGCACCCGGGGGCCGACCACGAGCGCACGGTCAACCGCCTGGAGGAGCTGGCCGAGGCCCGCACGGCCCTCGCGGACGTCCGTCCCGGCCCGCTGGGCACGCTCGACGTGTACGTCTTCACCGACGGCACCACGCTCTGTATGACCCCGGGCCACCGGGAGACCGCCGAGCGGCTGGCCGAGGCCCTGCGCGCGGGCACCGCGCCGGTCCTGCTGGGCGGCTCGGGCATCTCCGGCGCCTACGCGCTGACCTTCTCCTGCGGTGACACCGAGGACCCCGACAGCAACGTCTACATCCTGGCGGACCGCGTCATCGCGTCCCTCTGACCGGACCGACCGGATGTCCGACCGGACCGCTCCGACACACGGAACGGTCCGACCGCCCCGGGGCCATCGCCCCGGCGGCCGTCACACCGCCCTGACGTCCTCGTCCGCCCGTTCCACCAGCCGCACGGCCTCGTCCAGCACCTCGGACGGGGCCTGCTCGCCGTCGTGGGCCCCGGCGGCGCGCAGGGCCTCGGCGAGGTCCGTGCCGGCCACCGCGACCTGGTCCCCGACGGCGAAGACGCCCGCGTCCGGCATCACCCGCGCCGGAGCCGCCCCCCGGGCCTGCCCGGGTCCTTCGAGCCGCTGCGCCCGTACGGAGAGCTCCCGGGCCAGTTCCAGGCCCCGGGCGGCGGCTCCCCGCTGGAGCCGGCTCTGCGGTGTGGCCCGCAGCCGGTCGGCGAGGCGTTCCACGGCGGCGGTCAGGGGCGAGGTATCGAGCACCCGGCCGACCCTACCGCGCCGCCCGCGCACCATTGCCAAGGGGCGAAGGCTCGGGCACGGTGTCGGGGAAGAGAACAGCACGGCGACACCTCCGGAGGCGCCCATGTCCGTAGAGTTCTCCGAGCAGACCCACCGCAACATGATCGACAGAATCCCCCGGGCCACCGGTCGTGAGCTCTCCGACTGGCTCCGCACCGTCGACGAGGGCCCCTCCCTGGTCCGGCCGTGGGAGAGGGTCAGCTGGTTGCGCGGCGCGTACGAACTGTCCTACGGCCAGGCCAAGGCGATCGTCCACGAGTACCACCTGCGCAGGGCGGCCCGCCGGTTCGGCTGACCGCCCGGTTCCCCTCCCGTCGCCCCCGGGACGCGGGACGGAACACAGGACGCGGGACGCGGGAAGGCCCCGCGAGCGGTGCTCGCGGGGCCTTCCTCTGCTGCTTGCTGCTGCTGTCCCGCGTGCGCGGCGGCGCCACGGCGCGCCGCGCGGGTGCTGCTAGTCGTCGCCCGACAGGAGCTGGAAGAGGCGCAGCATCTCCAGGTAGATCCAGACCAGGGTCATGGTGAGGCCGAAGGCCGCCAGCCAGGACTCCTCGCGCGGGGCGCCGTAGGTCACGCCGTCCTCGACCTGCTTGAAGTCCAGGGCGAGGAAGCAGGCGCCGAGGATGACGCCGATGACACCGAACAGGATGCCGAGGCCACCGCTGCGGAAGCCGAGGCCGTCACCGCCCGCGAAGACCGAGAACAGCAGGTTCGCGAGCATGAGCAGCATGAAGCCCATGGCCGCGGCCATCACGAAGCCGGTGAAGCGGCGGTTGACCCTGATCCAGCGCATCTTGTACGCGAAGAGCACGGCCGCGAAGACACACATCGTGCCCATGACGGCCTGGACGACCACGCCGGCGCCGATGTAGGTGGAGACGGCCGAGCTGATGACGCCGAGGAAGACACCCTCGAAGGCCGCGTAGGCGAGGATGACCGCCGGGACGGCCTTGCTCTTGAAGGACTGGATCATCGCGAAGACGAACGCGATGAGCGCGGCCCCGATGGCGATGCCGTACGACTTGTTCACGTTCGCCGGGTCGACCGGGAGCGCGACCCAGGCGAGGGTGGCCGTCAGGACGACCGTGCCGAGCGTCATGGCCGTACGGCTCACGACGTCGTCGATGGTCATCACACCGGCGCGGGCCGGGGCCTGCGGCATTCCGGTGGCGGGGTCGGTCGCGTACGGGTTCGTCGCGTACGGGTTGGTCGCGGTCCCGGCCTGCTGCTGCGCGTCAAAGCCCGCGTAGCCGCCGTTGTCGCGGCTGAACCCCCGTCGCGAGAAGACCGGGTTACTGCTCCTCATCTCACTCCTCCGTGGCCACCGAGCGCGGCCTTGCCATCCAGAGTAATGCGTTCGCAAAGGAAGCACCCTACTGCTGGAGGAGGATCTTAGGAGACGGCGCGGCGAAGCGCAGGGGTTATCCGGAAGAGCCGCGCGGCGGCCTCGCGGGGGGGGCCGCAGGGGGGAGGGGTGCGGGAGTGCCCGGAGCCGGACTCGAACCGGCACGACCCGAAGGTCAGCGAGGTTTAAGCTCGCCGTGTCTGCATTCCACCATCCGGGCAAGGCGCAGGGGCCCCCGCAGAAAGCCCTGAACTCTTGATCCGAGCCTATCCGGAACCCCCTCCCGGCCGACCGGGAAAGTATCCGATGTTGTCTGATTTTATTGGCGCTTGAGGGTCCGTCAGACCCGAGAAGGCGCGGTCTGGACCTTTCCTCCACCGGTTGCCCCGGGTCCGGGAATGACGGGATTTCGACGGCCTCCGCCACCCCGCCGCGCCACCTCCCGCCACCCCGGACCACCACCGGACGGTGACCGGCCCATCAGCGGACCGTGACCGAAGCGGCGCCCGGCACCCGAGCGGCACCCGCGCCCCGGACGGCCACCGCCCGACCGCGGCCCGGCCCCGGCCCGTCATCCGCAGGTCAGGGCACAGGTCATCCCAGAGGAGGAGTCCCACGGCCCCGCGATCAGCCTCCAGTGGGCCCATGGACAAGCTCGTCGGCTGATCCGCGCCGGGGGTGCCCGCCACGAGGATGGAGAGGTCCCGCACCGAGACCGAGGAGCCGTCCCGTGACCACCATGAACTACGCCCCGCACACCACCCAGGCCGTGGCCGCCCGCGCCACCGGCCTCTCCAAGGTGTACGGCCAGGGCGAGACCCAGGTGGTCGCCCTGGACAACGTCTCCGTCGACTTCGCCCAGGGCCAGTTCACGGCGATCATGGGTCCTTCGGGCTCCGGCAAGTCCACGCTGATGCACTGCGTCGCCGGCCTGGACACCTTCTCCTCCGGCTCCGTGCGCATCGGCGAGACCGAGCTGGGCACCCTCAAGGACAAGCAGCTCACCCAGTTGCGCCGGGACAAGATCGGCTTCATCTTCCAGGCGTTCAACCTGCTGCCGACCCTGACCGCCCTGGAGAACATCACGCTCCCCATGGACATCGCCGGCCGCAAGCCCGACCAGCAGTGGCTGAACTCGGTGATCGGCATGGTCGGCCTCTCCGAGCGGCTCGGCCACCGCCCGACCCAGCTCTCCGGCGGCCAGCAGCAGCGCGTGGCCGTGGCCCGCGCCCTCGCCTCCCGCCCCGAGATCATCTTCGGCGACGAGCCCACCGGCAACCTCGACTCCCGCTCCGGCGCCGAGGTCCTCGGCTTCCTGCGCAACTCGGTGCGCGAGCTCGGCCAGACCGTCGTCATGGTCACCCACGACCCGGCCGCCGCCTCCTACGCCGACCGCGTCATCTTCCTCGCCGACGGCCGCATCGTCGACGAGATGCACAGCCCCACCGCCGACGGCGTACTGGACCGCATGAAGGCGTTCGACGCCAAGGGCCGCACCAGCTGAGGCCCCCGCCCCCGCCCGGCCTCCGCTGACCACCCCGACCTCTGGACTCCTCCACCATGTTCCGTACCGCCCTGCGCAACGTGCTCGCGCACAAGGCCAGGCTGCTGATGACGGTGCTCGCCGTCACCCTCGGCGTCGCCTTCGTCTCCGGCACCCTCGTCTTCACCGACACCCTCGGCAAGGCCCTCTCCGGCCAGGCCGCCAAGAGCTACGACGGCGTCGCCGTCTCCGTCACCTCCTACGGCCAGACCCGCGGCGACGACGGCAAGAAGCAGGGCGACCCCGGCATCAGCCAGCAGACCCTCGACAAGGTCGCCAAGGCCGACGGCGTCTCCACCGTCTCCGGCCGGGTCTCCGGCTTCGCCGGCGTCGGCGACGAGAACGGCAAGCTCATCGGCTCCGGCTGGGCCAACCAGGGCGCCAACTACGCCCCCGCCAAGGACGGCAAGGACTCCCGCTACGCCTTCACCACCGGCACCGGCCCCGTCAAGGACGACCAGATAGCCCTGGACCGGGCGACCGCGGACAAGGGCAGGTACAAGGTCGGCGACAAGGTCCGCGTGGCCACCAACGGCCCGGTCAAGGAGTTCACCCTCGCCGGTGTCTTCACCACCGAGGACGGCGCCGTCAACGCGGGCGGCAGCCTGGTCCTCTTCGACACCAAGGTCGCCCAGACCCTCTACCTCAAGCCCGGTTTCTACACCGAGCTGTCCGTCGGCGCCAAGGCCGGCACCTCCGCCGACCAGGTCCTCGCCGCCGTCACGCCGCTCCTCGACCCCGAGGCCACCACGGCCAAGACCGGCAAGCAGCTGGCCACGCAGCAGGCCGCGGACATCAAGAAGGAGATGAGCGGCATGAGCAGCATGCTGCTCGCCTTCGCCGGCATCTCGCTCTTCGTCGGCGTCTTCCTGATCTACAACACCTTCACCATGCTGGTCGCCCAGCGCACCAAGGAACTGGCGCTGCTGCGCGCCATCGGCGCCAAGCGCGGCCAGGTCATGAAGTCCGTCCTGGCCGAGGCGTCCGTCATCGGCGTCGTCTCCTCCGTCATCGGCCTGCTCAGCGGCATCGGCCTGGCGGTCGCCATGCGCTCCGCCATGGGCCTGCTCGACGCCAAGATGCCCGAAGGCGACCTGGTGATCGCCCCGGCCACGATCCTGTCGGCCGTCGCCATCGGCGTCCTCGTCACCGTCCTCTCCGCCGTCGTGCCCGCCTGGCGCACCGGCCGCATCGCCCCCGTCGCCGCCATGGGCAGCGCCCACCTGCCGGCCTCCGCCAAGTCCCTGGTCCTGCGCAACGTCCTCGGCTCGATCATCGGCCTCGCCGGTGTCGCCGTGGTCCTGCTCGGCGTGAGCATGGGCGGCAGCTCCGGCCGCACCACCCTCGGTGGGGGCGCGTTTCTCCTGCTCATCGGCCTGATCGTGCTGCTCCCGCTGCTGTCGCGGCCGGTCATCGCGGCCATCCGCCCCGTCCTGGAGCGCGTCTTCGGGGTCCCCGGCAAGCTGGCCGCGCAGAACGCCGTGCGCAACCCGCGCCGCACCGCCGTCACCGCCGCCTCGCTGGCCATCGGCCTGACCCTGGTCACCACCCTGTCGGTGCTCGGCATCACCATCGGCAAGGCCGTGGACCGGATGAGCACGGACAAGCTGAAGGCCGACTACCGGGTCTCCATGTCCGGTGGCATCGGCTCGCTCGACAAGTCCGTGGCCGAGACCCTGGCCAGGACCCCCGGCATCAAGGCCGTCTCCCCGCAGGTCATGGGCTCCCTCCAGGTCGGCGAGGACTTCCGTTCCGCCTCGGGCGTCAACCCGGCCGCCATCGGCGAGCTGCTGAACATCAAGGTCCTCAGCGGTTCGCTGGACAGCCTCGGCAAGGGCGAGGTCCTCGTCGCGGAGAAGACCGCGAAGAAGGACAAGCTCTCGGTCGGTTCCACCCTCCCGGTCCGGTTCGACGACGGCGAGAAGGCCCAGCTGAAGGTCGGCGGGATCTACAAGGACCTCGAAGGCCTGCTCGACCCGTACGTCGTGGACGAGAAGATCCTGACCGCCCACACCGAGGACCTGTACATCCCCGGGGTCTACGTCAGCACCACGGGCGGCGAGACCAAGGCCGGCCAGCAGAGCGTCGTCGACGCCCTCGGCAACAACCCGGCGATGACCGTCGCCACCCAGCAGGACATGCGCAACGAGATGGGCGGCATGATCAACATGGCGCTGAACATCATGTACGGCCTGCTCGGCATGGCGCTGATCATCTCGGTGCTCGGCGTGGTCAACACCCTGGCGATGTCCGTCTTCGAGCGGACCCAGGAGATCGGCATGCTGCGGGCGATCGGCCTCGACCGGAGCCGGGTCAAGAACATGATCCGCCTGGAGGCCGTGGTGATCTCGCTCTTCGGCGCGGTCCTGGGCATCACCATCGGCGTCTTCCTCGCCTGGGCGATCGGCACCACCTTCTCCAAGGCCATCCCGGAGTACGCGCTCGTCCTGCCCTTCGGCCGGATCGGCGTCTTCCTGCTGCTGGCCGGTGTGGTCGGTGTCCTGGCCGCCATGTGGCCGGCCCGCAGCGCCGCCCGCCTGAACATGCTGACGGCGATCAAGACCGAGTAACGGCGCGGCCGCGTCACCGCGCGACGGTACGGACACGGCAGGGCCCCGGGGCGGCTTGGGTTCTAACGGTCCTCGCAACACCCGCGATCTGTGGGAGTTGCGAGGACCGTGGCCGTTGAGCTGGTTGATCTTGCGGGGTTGAGGGAGCGTTTTCTCGCGCGGCTGGATGTCGTGGGGAACGTGACGGTGGTGGCTCGTGAGCTGGGGGTGAACCGGAACACGGCCTTCGGCTGGGCCAGAAAAGCCGGTCGTGGATCTGTGCGCCTGTCACGACGGCATCCTGGGCGTGAGGAGTACGAGCGTCTGCGTGCCGCCGGTGTCGCGCGTCGGGTGGCGGCCCGGCAGGTCGGCGTGAACGAGCGCACGGCCAAGGACTGGGACTGGGGCGTCAAGAAGAGCAGCACCTCCCGGACCTACGCCGACGGCCGCCGTGTCGACTACACCACGGGGACCGTCACGATGGGCGGTGTGACTACAGCACCGGTGGGCCTGGCGGCCCTGGAGAAGCACCTGCACCCGAGGTTCCTGACGCTCGCCGAGCGGGAGCAGATCCGTGATCTTCATGCCGCCGGGCAGTCGCTGCGGGCGATCGGCCAGGCTCTGGGCCGGCCGGCACGGTCATGCGGGAGATCCGGGCGAACTCGGGCACCCAGGGCTACCAGCCCTATGCCGCGCACCGGGCAGCCGCCTCACGCAGGCCACGCCCCAAGGACCGCAAACTGTTGCACGAGAGCCCGCTGCGCGGCTTCGTCCGCGACGGACTGCGCATGCGGTGGTCACCGGAGCAGATCTGCCACGCTTTGGTCCAGGAGCATCCCGACGACCAGAGCATGCGGGTGAGCGTGGAAACGATCTACCAGGCACTGTATTTCCAGGCCCGTGGCGGCCTGAAGCGGGAAGTGCAGGCCGCGATACGCAGCGGACGCACCCGCCGCAAACCCCACCGCGACCCTGCCGCACGCACGCCGCGGTTCACCGACCCGATGGTGATGATCAGCGACCGCCCCGCCAGCATCGAGGACCGGGCGGTGCCCGGTCACTGGGAAGGCGACCTGATCATCGGCGCGAACAGCCGCTCCGCGATCGCCACCCTGGTCGAGCGGACCACCCGCTACACGATGCTGGTCCACCTGCCCGGCGGAGCCCACGACGCCGAAACCGTCCGCGACGGCCTTGTCCGCACCATCCAGACCCTGCCCGCACACCTGCGCGGCTCCCTCACCTGGGACCAGGGCAGCGAGATGGCACGCCACAAGCAGTTCACCCTGGCCACCGGCATGCCCGTCTACTTCTGCGACCCCGCCTCACCCTGGCAGCGCGGCTCCAACGAAAACACCAACGGACTCCTGCGCCAGTACTTCCCCAAAGGCACCGACCTGAACGTCCACAGCCCCGAAGACCTCGAACACGTCGCCCAGGAACTCAACGGCCGCCCACGCAAGACGCTCGGCTGGGCAAACCCAGCCGAGCGTCTACGTGATCTACTCACCACCTAAAACCAGGCGGTGTTGCAACGACCACTGGAACCCAAGCGGCGGACGACGCGCCCCGGGGCCCTGCCGTGTCCCGCCCCGCGGGGCGCCGGCCGTACGGGGTTACGCGCCCCAGGTGCGCAGCCGCAGCGGCAGCCGCGCGTCGCCGCGCGCCGACGCCTTCACGGCGAGCACCTGGTTGACCCCGATCCGGCCGTGCTCGAACGCGAGCGCCGAGGCGGCCATGTACAGCAGCCAGACCCGGGCCCGGCCCGGGGAGGTGAGGCGTAACGCCTCCTCCCAGTGGTCCTCCAGCCGCGCCACCCAGGCCCGCAGGGTGAGCGCGTAGTGCTCGCGCAGCGCCTCGACGTCGCGGACCTCGAAACCGGCCCGCTCCAGCTCGCCCACGGTGGTGCCGAGCGGGGAGAGCTCCCCGTCGGGGAAGACGTAGGCGTCGATGAACTCGTCGATGCGGTACGCCGACTCGTCGGCCTCCGGCCGCCGGGCGATCTGGTGGTTCAGCAGCCGGCCGCCGGGGCGCAGCAGCGCGTACAGGGTGCGGGCGTACTCGCGATAGCGCTCGGACCCGACGTGTTCGGCCATCCCGATGGAGGAGATCGCGTCGTACGGGCCGTCCTCGACGTCCCGGTAGTCCTGGATGCGGATCTCGACCAGGTCGGCGAGCCCCTCCTGCGCGACGCGCTTGCGGGCGTAGGCGGCCTGCTCGCGCGAGAGCGTGACACCGGTGACCTGGACGCCGTACTCGCGGGCCGCGTGCAGCGCCATGGAGCCCCAGCCGCAGCCGACGTCCAGGAGCCGCTGGCCGGGGCGGAGCGCGAGTTTGCGGCAGACCAGGTCCAGCTTGTCGCGCTGGGCCTCCTCCAGGGTGGAGCCGGGGCTCCAGTAGGCGCAGGAGTAGACCATCGAGGGGCCCAGCACCCGCTCGTAGAAGTCGTTGCCGACGTCGTAGTGGTGGCTGATGGCCTTGCGGTCGCGGCCCTTGGTGTGGCGGGGCCCGGCGACGCGGACGGCCTCCTCGGGCGGCGGCGGGGGCGCGGGCAGGGGCCGGGCCAGCTGTATGAGCCCGCGTACGGCGTCCCGGCGCTCCCGGTCGCGCAGCAGGGCCACCGGGTCGGCGACGCGCTCCACGAGCCCGGCGGCGGCCCCCCGCAGCCCGCGTGCGGCGGGGGGCGGGGCCTGTGGTGCGCGGTCGCGTTCCCAGAGCAGTCCGGCGACCAGGTCCAGCAGGGCGTACAGGTCGCCCTCGACGGTCAGGTCGCCCGCCACCCAGGCGCGTGCCAGGCCCAGCTCGCCCGGTTTCCACAGGATGCGCCGCAGGGCGCGCCGGTGGTGGAAGACGAGTACGGGTCCGGTGGACGGGCCGGCCTCGCTGCCGTCCCATGCGCGGACACGCACGGGCAGCGGGGCGCCGAGCAGGGCCTCGGCAAGGGCGGCCAGCCGCGGAGCGGCGTCGTTCATGGCGTGCACACCTCCAGAAAGGTTTCGACGCATGCCTCTACCCCTCCCGGAGCCCGGATAAGCGGACGGGGACGCCGAAAGGGCCGCCCGCACCACGGATGGCGGGCGGCCCTTTCGGGGTCGTGCTCAGGGTCCTACCGGTCGCGCCGGGTCAGGAGGCCTTGGCCTTCTGGGCCGGCGCGGCGGCGGCGGCCGGGGCCGGGGCCGGCTTGGCGGCCTCGTAGAACTCCTCGCGGGGGGTCTCCAGCGCACCGAGGGAGACGACCTCGCGCTTGAGGAACATCGCGAGGGTCCAGTCGGCGAAGACGCGGATCTTGCGGTTCCAGGTCGGCATGGCCATGCCGTGGTAGCCACGGTGCATGTACCAGGCGAGCCGGCCCTTGAGCTTGATCTTCGTCTTGCCGACGACGATCATCGCGACGCCCTTGTGGAGGCCGAGGCCCGCCACCGCACCCTTGTTGGAGTGCGCGTACTCGGCCTGCGGGAAGCCGCGCATGCCGGAGATGACGTTGTCGCCGAGGACCTTGGCCTGGCGCAGCGCGTGCTGGGCGTTCGGCGGGCACCAGGCGTTCTCGACGCCGGCCTTGCGGGCCGCGACGTCGGGCACCTGGGCGTTGTCGCCCGCGGTCCAGATGTAGTCGGTGCCCGTGACCTGGAGGGTCGGCTGGGCGTCGACGTGGCCGCGGGGGCCCAGCGGGAGGCCGTAGCGGACCAGCACCGGGTTGGGCTTGACGCCGGCGGTCCACACCAGGGTGTTGGAGTCGACTTCGAGGCCGTTCTTCAGCACCACGTGGCCGTCCACGCAGGAGTCCATGGAGGTGCTGAGGTAGATCTCGATGCCGCGGGACTCCAGGTGCTCCTTGCCCCAGGTGCCGAGCTTGGGCCCGACCTCGGGGAGGATCTTGTCGGCCGCGTCGACCAGGATGAAGCGCATGTCCTCGCGCTTGATCGTGGAGTAGTACTTCACGGCGTCGCGGGCCATGTCCTCGACCTCACCGATGGTCTCCGCGCCGGCGAAGCCGCCGCCGATGAAGACGAAGGTGAGGGCCTTGCGGCGGATGTCCTCGTCCGTCGTGGACTCGGCCTTGTCGAGCTGCTCCAGGACGTGGTTGCGCAGGCCGATGCCCTCCTCGACGCCCTTCATGCCGATGCCCTGCTCGGCGAGGCCGGGGATCGGGAAGGTGCGGGAGACGGCTCCGAGCGCGATCACCAGGTAGTCGAAGGGCAGCTCGTACGCCTCGCCGACCAGCGGCGTGACGACGGCGACCTTGCGGTCCTGGTCGATGCTGGTGACCCGGCCGGTGAGAACCTCAGCCTTGGGCAGCACGCGTCGCAGCGGGACGACGACGTGCCGAGGCGAGATGCTGCCTGCGGCCACTTCGGGAAGGAAGGGCTGGTAAGTCATGTACGAGCGCGGATCGACGACCGTGACGGTCGCCTCGCCGTAGCGCATCTTCTTCATGATGCGCTTGGCCGCGTACAGACCTACGTACCCACCTCCTACAACGAGGATTCTGGGACGCTCCGTGGTGCTCATGGAAACGAGTATCCAGCACCCGACTGGGCCATGCTCGTGAGCCCCTTCACAAGGTGCGGGGCACCCTCTGCTACACTGCGCGGCCCACGTGACGGAGGTCATGTCCCGAAACGGGAACCACGGCGTGGCCGAAGTCGTTGATCACCTGTCCTGAACTGGCCTCCGGGCCGCTCCACGGGGTAGACCACCGGCCCTGCGGGCCCTCGCGGCGACGACCGGACACCCTCCGCCGTCGGCGCGGACGCGCGGAGAAAAGGGACCTACGACCCCCGGCCGCGCGCCGAAGTGCCATTGTCTTGGCCCATCAGGCCCTTTTTCCTTGTGAAGAACTTCACGAAGTTCGTCGCCGACCCGGGACTTTCGCCCCCTGCCACCCCTCCCCGACCCCCTCCGCTCCGCCACCGCTCCGCCACCGGACCAGGCCGGGCGGCTGTCCGGGCCGGGTACGGGCGTCGCCGCATACGCTGCGCGCATGCCCGAGCCCACGAAGCCCTGGAGGAGGCGTCCGACGCCCTCCTGACCCGGGAGGCGGAAGCCGTCCTCGCCGAGGCCGGCCCGACCGTGACGATGGCCGAACTCGTGGCCGGCCTGTTCCCCGACCCCATCGCCCCCGCCGAGCCCCCGGCCTGACAGCGGTGGGGGGGGGGGGGGGGGGGGGGGGGGGGGGGGCCCCCCCCCCCCCCCGCCCGCGCCCCCCCCCCGCGCCCCCCCCCCCCCCCCCCCCCCCCCCCCCCCCCCCCCCCCCCCCTCGGTGGAAAGCGGTCCTACTTGATGCGGGTACCGGTGGAGCGCAGGTCCGCGCAGGCCTGGGTGACACGCTTGGCCATGCCGGCCTCGGCCAGCTTGCCCCAGGTGCGCGGGTCATAGGTGGACTTCGTGCCGACCTCGCCGTCGACCTTCAGGACACCGTCGTAGTTGCGGAACATGTGGTCCACGACCGGGCGGGTGAAGGCGTACTGGGTGTCGGTGTCGAGGTTCATCTTCACGACGCCGTTCTCCAGCGCGGTGGCGATCTCCTCGGCCGTGGAGCCCGAGCCGCCGTGGAAGACGAAGTCGAACGGCTGGCTTCCGGCGGCCTGGCCGTACTTCTCGCTGACACCGGCCTGGAGGTCCTTGAGAAGCTCGGGGCGCAGGACGACGTTGCCCGGCTTGTAGACGCCGTGGACGTTGCCGAAGGAGGCGGCCAGCAGGTAGCGGCCCTTCTCGCCCAGGCCCAGGGCCTCGGCGGTGCGCAGCGCGTCGTCGACGGTGGTGTACAGCTCGTCGTTGATCTCGTGGCTGACGCCGTCCTCCTCACCGCCGGTCGGGGTGATCTCGACCTCAAGGATGATCTTCGCGGCGGCGGCCTTGGCGAGCAGTTCCTGACCGATGGCCAGGTTGTCGGCCAGGGTCTCGGCGGAGCCGTCCCACATGTGCGACTGGAAGAGCGGGTTCAGACCGCGGGCCACACGCTCGGCCGAGACCTCAAGGAGCGGACGGACGTAGCCGTCGAGCTTGTCCTTGGGGCAGTGGTCGGTGTGCAGCGCGACCGTGATGTCGTACTTGGCGGCAACGATGTGCGCGAACTCGGCCAGGGCCACCGCGCCCGTGACCATGTCCTTCTTGTACTGGCCACCCAGGAACTCCGCACCACCGGTGGAGATCTGGATGATGCCGTCGCTCTCGGCCTCCGCGAAGCCGCGCAGCGCAGCGTGCAGGGTCTGGGTCGAGGTCACGTTGATGGCCGGGTAGGCGAACTTGCCTGCCTTCGCCCGGTCGAGCATCTCGTTGTAGACCTCGGGGGTTGCGATGGGCATCTGTCCGCTCCTTGTGATGTGCGGGTGGGGCGCTTATTGCGGGCCCTGACCTGGGGGCGACGTCATCGTCGGGGCCATCCTTCCAGACTCCGCACGACACTCCACCCCGACGGTCGCCCAGCACGGGCCGCTCAGGACCACCGTTTCACGTGAAACATTGGCCCCGAGCGGAAAAGGCCAGGTCAGGACCGCCTGACCGAGGTATGGGGACCTTCGTCACCAGTTATGCCGAACCGGGCCGAACCGGACCGACACGGGCACCCGAGGGCCCCGAGCGCCCACCCGGGTTCCGTCCAGGTCCGGCCCCGGACCTGTCACGACAGACAGGCAGGACACCGGAGTCGGCGAGGCCTGCCCGCCGGGCTTCGCCGCCTGCCGGCCTGCCGGACCGGCAGGCCGGCAGGCAGCGAAGTGACTGAGTGACTAGGAGAGGCCCAGGTCGCCGAGACGGTAACCGGTGAGGTACGGGAGGCCCGCGCCGGCGATGGCCTCGGAGGCACCGCGGTCCACGATCGTCGCGACCGCGACGACCTCGCCACCTGCCTCACGGACCGCCTCGACGGCCGTCAGCGGGGAGCCGCCGGTGGTCGAGGTGTCCTCGACCACCAGGCAGCGCTTGCCCTTCACCTCGGCGCCCTCGATCCGGCGCTGCATGCCGTGCGCCTTCTGCGCCTTGCGGACGACGAAGGCGTCCAGGCGCCGGCCACGCGCGGCGGAGGCGTGCAGCATCGAGGTCGCGACCGGGTCGGCGCCCAGCGTCAGCCCGCCGACGCAGTCGAAGTCGAGGTCGGCGGTGAGGTCGAGCATGACCTGCCCGACCAGCGGTGCGGCCTCGCCGTCCAGGGTGATCCGGCGGAGGTCGATGTAGTAGTCGGCCTCCTTCCCGGAGGAGAGGATCACCTTGCCGTGCACGACGGCCTTGTCCTTGATCTGCTGCAGAAGCGCATCGCGTGTGCCGGACGGCGTTACTTCGTTGAGGTCACTCATGCCCACGAGCTTAGATGCGCGCCGGGGGCTACGAGAGCCGCCGCCAGGTCCACGTGGTGGAGATCTCCAGCGGGTCCACGGGCGTGACCAGGCGCGGCAGGGTGTTCAGCCCGTTCGGCGGGCCGGACTGCGGCTCCACACAGACCGCCTCGGCCTGCTCGTCGTAGACGACGACCCATTCGGCGCGGCTGGTGAGCCGCAACTCCAGGGCGCCGGGCCAGGTGAGGGTGACGTCGACGCCGTCCGGCATGCCGAAGCAGTCGTCCCAGGGACCGGGCAGGGGGGCGATGCGCCTGCCGGTGGGGATGTGGTCGTCGCCGCGCTCCTCCTGCCAGGCGGGGTCGAAGCCGATCTCCACGTCCGCGCCCCCGAGGCCGAGGTTCCGCAGGAACCAGGGGTGCCACCCGGCCTGGGCGGGGAAGGAGTCGCCGAACGTCTCGACGCCCATGGTGAGCGTCAGCGCGTCCTCGGCCAGCTCGAAGAGCTGGGTGACCCGGCCGGGGTACGGCCACGGGTCGGCGAGGTCGTACGTGAAGGCCGCCTCGGCGCCGGAGACCCGGGCCGGGCTCCAGGCCGCGCCCCGGCCGAAGCCGTGGATGGCGTGCGGCGGGTGGTTGAGCGGGAGCTGATGGACGGCCGCACCGTCACGGAACCGGCCGTTCTCGGTGCGCCCGCACCAGGGGACCATCGGGAAGGACCCGTACGTGGGGCCCTGGCGCAGCAGCTCCGTGCCGTCGATGCGCAGACTGCTGATCCGGCAGCCGTTCTCCTGGTCGACGGTCACCTCGGCGCCGCCGGCGCTCAGTTGCGTAGTCATGGAACCGACCCTAGTGCTGTGACCGGGAAGGTTCACCGGCCCGCGACGCCCGGCACGGCACCTCGCGATGTTGTCGGGTCGCCCAAGTACGTCCAGTACTACGGGCGCCCCTCCGCCTTGCGATGCGCTCGGCATCCGAAGGATCAAGGCAAGAGCCGAGACGAAGTGAGCGCAGCGAACGCAGTCGCACCGGACGCCGCGGGCCCACCCGCAAACCTTCCCGGTCACAGCACCAGGCCAGGTCACACCCCCGGACGGCACGGCTCGGGCGGACCTTCCCAGGTCGCCGTAGCGTGCCGCCCGGGTCAGCGGCGGCGGCGCAGGGCCCGGGCGGCCACGACCGCCGAAGCCAGGGCGAGGGCTGCGGCCGGGGCGATCCAGCGCAGGCTGCCGACGGCCGTGGCGGAGGAGGGCACGGGAACCGGGGCGTAACGACCGCGCGGAGGGGCGTGGTCCACCTCCTCGGCGCTACGGCCGATCATGGTCCGGCGGGCGTGGGCGGCCTCGGCCGGGGGTCTCGGGGTGCCGCCGAGTTCGCTGAGCTCGCTGAGTTCTCCCAGGTCACCGAGGTCGCTGTCGAGGAGGGGTTCCTGCGACGGGTCCAGGGACGAGGGCGGCACCTCGGTGTCGAAGACGGACTCGGTGACCTCGGTGACCTCTGTGACCTCGGTGACCTGGGTGTCTTCGGCGCCGTCGTCCACGGCGGCGTCCTCGGCCTCGGCCACGGGGTCGGTGATCTCTACGCCGGACCCGGCGGACCCGCCGGACCCGGACCCGGACCCGGACCCGGCATCGGGCGCGGCCCCGGGGCCGGGGGCGGGCGCCGTGGCCAGGGCGGTGAGCTGGCCGGCCGCCCGGTCGAGCAGGCGGCGCACGGCGACGGCGGTGGCCTCCGGGGAGAAGGTGGCGGTGCGCCCCCCGGCGGTGGCGTCGGCCGTGAACCCCAGCCGGGTACCGGCCTCCACCGGGGTCAGCCGCAACGCGAGGGAGACCCCGATGCGCCCGTTGCCCCGGATCTCCGCGCCCTCACCGTCGACGGTGAAATGGTCCGGCCCCCGCTCGGTGAGGACCAGCGCCCCCCGGTAGGTCACGGTGTGCCCGTCGACCCGGACCTTCAGCCGGCCCGAGAGCGGCCCGGACCCGGCGTCGGCGTCCTGCTGGAGCCCTGGCACGCAGCGGGCGAGCCGGGCGGGGTCGCGCAGCACGGCGCGGAGGTCGTCTGCCGGTACCGGCACGAACACCTGATACTCCATGCGGTCGAGCCTACCGACGAGACCCGCCCTCGTACCCGGTCGAGCGGCAACACCCCGAAACAGCTCCTCCGGCAGCCGATCCGAACCGGCCCGAACCGGGACGGTCCGACTACCGGGACGGTCCGGCCACCAGGACACGACCGGTCCGGGCCGACCCGGACCGGCCACCGCGACACGGCAACGGCAACGGCAACGGCAACGGCAACGGGACGGTCCGGCTCACGAGTAGCGCGGGCGCGACAAGGTCGACGGCGCGAGGCCGGGAATCCGGGTCCGTTCCGTGTCGCGCGCGGCGTCCGCCAGGACGCGGGTGGAGAGCGAGCGCGGCCGGGGGGCCTCGTGGTCCACGCGCAGCGCCGGGACCCGTTCGCGGGCGGCCAGCAGGAACCCCCAGTCCTGCGACGGCGCGCCGCTCCCGCCGGGGCTGCGGTCCGGGCCCGCGGCGAAGCCCGAGAGACGGCCGCCCGCGCTGTAAGGGGCGGTGCGCAGCCCGGCCGAGCGGAGGGTGGACTCGACCGTCCAGTACGTGTGCGGGCGCGTGACCGGCGGCCCCGCGTGCACGGCGATCCGGCCGCCGGGGCGCAGGGCCCGCACGGCCAGCCCGTAGAACTCCTGCGAGTACAGCTTCGTGCTGGGGGTGATGCCCGGGTCGGGGAGGTCGGAGACGATGACGTCGAACCGGTCCCGGGTGGCCGGGCGGCGCAGCCAGCCGAACGCGTCCTCGGTGACGACGCCGAGGCGCGGGTCCTCGTACACCCGGCCGTTGAGCGCGGAGAGCATCGGGTCGGTGCGGGCCAGCCGGACCACGCCGGGGTCGAGCTCGACGACGGTGACCGAGGCGACGTCCGGGTAGCGCAGCACCTCGCGCGCGGCGAGCCCGTCGCCCCCGCCGAGGACGAGGACGCGCTGGTGGGGGCCGCTCATCGCCGGGTGGACGAGGGCCTCGTGGTAGCGGTACTCGTCGTATCCGCTGACCCGCAGCCGGCCGTCGAGGTAGAGGTCGAGGGAGCGCGGGGAGCCCGTGGGCGGCCCGGTGAGCACCAGTTCCTGCACTTCGGTGCGGACGGCGACCCGCACCTCGCCGCCGTAGACGGCGCGCCGGGCCACCCGCTCGAAGTCGTCGACGAGGACGGTCGCGGTGGCGAGGAGGGCCAGCACGGTCAGGTTCACCGCGATCAGCAGCCAGCGGCCCCGCCGGCTCAGATCGCGGCGGAACAGCCAGAGCACCAGGGCGCCGCCGACGGCCGCGTTGACGACGCCGGTGAGCATGGCGCCGGTGAGCTGCCCGAACACGGGCAGCAGCAGGAAGGGGAAGGCGAGCCCGCCGACGAGGGCGCCCACGTAGTCGGCGGCGAAGAGGTCGGCGACGGCCCCGCCCGCGTCCTGTCTGCGGACGCGCTGGATGAGGACCATCAGCAGCGGGATCTCGGCGCCGATGAGCACTCCGATGGCGAAGGAGAACGCGATGAGCACGGGCCGGGACTCGCCCAGCCAGGCGAAACTCGCGTACAGGGCCATGGCCGAGAGCCCGCCGAGCAGCGCGAGGACGGCCTCGACGGCGCCGAAGCCGAAGGCGGGCCGGGACCGGAGCCGTTTGGCGAGCAAGGAGCCGACGCCCATGGCGAAGACCATGACGGAGAGCACGACCGACGCCTGGGTGACGGAATCCCCGATGAGGTAGGAGCCGAGGGCGAGCAGCTCCAGTTCGTACACGAGGCCGCAGGCGGCGCAGACGAACACGGTGGCCAGGACGAGCAGTCGGCCGGTCCGGGGCCGTACGGGCAGGGCGGCCGGGACGGTCACCGTGCCCTGCGGCTCCGGGGACGGGAGCACCCGGCGCGGGGCGGAACGGTCGATCATACAGCGAACCGTACGTCACCATAAGCTCACGCCTTGTCACCCGCAGGAGTTCAAGTGATGCGGCGCCCAAGCGCGTTGGAGTGGCCTCCGCACGGCCTGGGCGACCGGCCCGGCGCCGTGTCCGGAACCCCTTCGCAGGCCGCTGCCCACGCCCCACGACCCGCCGTCCAGGGCTCACTGTCCACGGCCCGCCGGCCATCGACCGCCCGGCCACCAGCCATCGACCGTCCGACCACCGGCCGTCCGACCACCGGGTCGGGCCGCCGTCACAGCAGCGCGGGCGCCCCCGCGGCCGACGTGGCCGCGGCCACCGTGACGCCGGCGCGCACCCCGACCCGCGTCCGGGTGGCCACCAGCTGGCCTTCCTGCGGGTACGCGTGCCAGGTCCGCCAGCGCACCTGCCCTTCGTCACGCTGTGCGAGCAGGGCGGTGAAGGCGTGCGGGCTGCCCGGGAAGGTGCCGGCTAGCCCGTTCGGGTGATCCGCGACCAGCGCGAGCAGCTCCTGCGCCCGGCCCGCGAAACAGGACCGGGAGAGGGTCTCGACCCGTGCGGCGAACTCGTACTCCCAGTCGCCGACCCGCTTGGCCACACCGAGCGGCAGCGGGGTGCTGCTGCCGGGCATGCAGGCGACCGTCTCCGAGCAGAGCACGTCCCCTTCCTCCAGAAGTACCTGGTGGGAGGCCCCGAGCAGGCGCAACTCCACTTTTGCGTCGGCCAGTTCGAGGTTCAGTACGGCCAGAGCGGGCAGCCGGTCCCGACCCAGGGCCCAGGCGAGGTCGGCGGCACGCGTGTCGGTATAGGTGGTCTGGAGGGTCGTGAGCATGAGTCGGCTCCGCAAACGCGCGAGGGAGATGGGCCGGGCCCCGCCAGCGGTCGTCAACGGGTGGGGGACACCGGCACGGGTCCACAGGAAGTCCCGGGAGGTCCGAGGACTGGTCTACTCAACCGAGGGAATCATGGATGACACGGCACTCACAGCGTTTTTACCCAACTTGAAGGGGTTTACATCCCCCCGGGGGCTACGCAGTTCACGTGTTCAACACGTTACGCCCCGTGCCCCTTGGCGCAGACACCCGTCAGGGCCGCGCCGTGGGCCGTCCGGGGGACACCCGCCGAGCACCGCACGGGGGCCGAACCGCGGTGCGACAGAGGGGACGACCTGGGATAAACCCTGAGGAAGCGGCCCCAGGAGTCCCCGCGTACCCGGTGGCCACCGCCCTGCGCAGCGGCCCGTTCCGGTTGCCGGTCCAGGCCCCCGGGTCCCCAGGTCCCCAGGTCCCCAGGTCCAGGTTGCCCGTTCCCATCCCCGTCCCCATTCCCATCCCCGTTGCCGGTTCCCGCTGTGCCGTGTCAGCTGGAACCGCACCCTCCGCCGCCACCGCAGGAGGAGGACGACCCGGACGAGGACCCGGACGAGGACCCGCAGGAGGAGGACGACGATCCGCAGGAGCTGGAGCCGCTCGCCCAGGAACTCGAAGAGCCGGCCGATCCGCTGCCGCGCGTCACCCGCCGCCCCACACCGGCACGCTTCTTCCAGTCCTTCCGGTCCTGTATGCCTTTGAGGACGTAGACGGCCACCCCCACGACGATCCCGGCGATCACCAACAAGCTCACTACGGTCAGGAACATGTCCCCGCCCCCTCTGTTCCGTCGTTCCCCCGGTCCTCCGGGTCCGGGAGCTCCGCGTCCCGTGTGCAGGGGGAATGCCCCCGGGTGCGGCGGGCCAAAGCACACTTGAGCAACTCCAGAGGTTGCCCGCAGGATGACGTCATGAGCACACCCGTGAGCAGCAGCGACCGCCCCTTCCTGAACCGCCGGCTGGCGGCCTTCGGCACCACGATCTTCGCCGAGATGTCGGCGCTGGCCACCCGCACCGGATCGATCAACCTCGGCCAGGGCTTCCCCGACACCGACGGGCCGCGCGAGATCGCCCGGGCCGCTGCGGACGCGGTCCTCACCGGCCTCGGCAACCAGTACCCGCCGGGCCCCGGCATCCCCGAGCTGCGCACCGCGATCGCCGCCCACCAGCAGCGTTTCTACGGGCTGGAGTACGACCCGGACACCGAGGTCCTGGTCACGGCGGGGGCGACGGAGGCCATCGCCGCCGCCCTCCTCGCCCTGCTCGAACCGGGCGACGAGGTCATCGCCCTCGAACCGTTCTACGACTCGTACGCGGCCTGCATCGCGATGGCCGGCGCGGTCCGCGTTCCCGTCACCCTGCGTCCGCACGCGGGGGCCTTCGTTCTCGACCTGGACGAGCTGCGCGCCGCCGTCACCCCGCGCACCCGCCTGCTCCTGCTGAACACCCCGCACAACCCGACCGGCACCGTCCTGACCCCGGCCGAACTCGCCGCCGTCGCCGAGCTGGCGGTGGAGCGCGACCTGCTGGTCGTGACGGACGAGGTGTACGAGCACCTGGTCTTCGAGGGCTCCCACACGCCCCTGGCCGGTTTCCCGGGCATGCGCGAGCGCACGGTCACCATCTCGTCGGCCGGCAAGACCTTCTCGTTCACGGGCTGGAAGGTCGGCTGGGTCACCGCGCCCCCGGAACTGGTCACGGCGGTCCGCTCGGCCAAGCAGTTCCTGACGTACGTCTCCTCGGGCCCGTTCCAGTACGCCATCGCCCAGGCCCTCGCCCTGCCCGACACGTACTACGACACGCTCCGCGCCGACCTGGCCGCCAAGCGCGACCTCCTCGCGGGCGGTCTCGCCGCCGCCGGTTTCGAGGTCTTCCGCCCGCAGGGCACGTACTTCGTCACCACCGACATCACCCCCCTCGGCGAGAAGGACGGCCTCGCCTTCTGCCGCGCCCTCCCCGAACGCTGCGGCGTGGTCGCCATCCCGAACCAGGTCTTCTACGACGACAAGACCGCCGGCGCCGCCCAGGTCCGCTGGGCCTTCTGCAAGCAGACGAGCGTGCTGGAGGAAGCGGTGACCCGCCTCAAGCGGCTGGCGCCCTGACCCCTGACCTCCCTGGCCCCACCCGGAACACCTGTCACGGCCTGCGCCGTCCCGTAGGACGACGTTCCAGCCGCTCAGCGGCGAGACGCCGACCCGGTCTCCTTCCTCGGGCTCACGCATCCACCTCGACCGGGCCGAAGCCGTCACCGCCGAGAGGACGCGGTGCGGCCCGGAGCTGCTCCGGGTCCCGACAAGTGCGGGGGTGCAGAGCGTGCCAGCGGGCGGGGGAAGGGGTGGGCTCGTAGGGTTTGCCCAGCGTGGCGGCGGTGGGCCGGGGGTGACCCGGGTCCGGCGGCCGTTCCGGGCCGGGCGCGGGGCGGGGTGCACCGCCGTCCGGTGAGCGCGCGGACGCGGAGCGGGAACAGCGCGGGAAGTCGGGAGACATGGCAACGGGCACGAGCGCGGGCACCGGCACGGGCACGAGCGCGGGCAGGGACACCGGCGCGGGCACGGGCGGCGGGCCGCGCTCCACACCGCCGGGGCCCCGGCCGGACGGCCGCGCGGGCCGCACCGCACGCACCGCACGCACCGGGCTGATCGCACGCACCGGCCCGACCGCGCGCGCCGGGCTCACGGGCCTGGCCGGCCCGGTCCTGCGCGCGACCCTGGCGAAACGGGGGGACCGCGGGGACCACGGCGAACCTGACGGGACCGGTGGGACCGATGGGACCGATGGGGCTGGCGGGACCGGCGGGACCGTACGGACGGCCGTCCCGGCGGCGGTCCTCGCGCTCGGGGTGTTCGCCGCCGTCCGCGGGGCCGGGGTGCTGGTGCTCGCCGCCGGGGCCTGGTGGGCGGGGCGCAGCCCCGTCCGGGTGCTCGGCAGGTCCTGGGACTCGTCCTGGTACCTGCGGATCGCCTCCCACGGGTACGGCCGCACCGAGATGTGGGCGGACGCCGTGACCGGTACCGGCTCCGTCCAGAGCGACTCCGCCTTCTTCCCCCTCTACCCGTTCCTCGTGCGGCTCTTCTCCGGCGTGGTGCCCGGCGGCCTGGTCCCCGCCGGGCTGTTCGTGGCCTGGGTCTCGGCCGCCGTGGCCGCCGTCGGGGTGTACCGGGTCGGGGAGCGGGTGCTCGGGCCGCGCGCCGGGGTCCTGCTCGTGGCCCTGTGGGCGGCGCTGCCGCACTCCGTGGTGCTGACCCTCGCCTACACCGAGCCGCTGCTCACCGCGCTCGCCGCCTGGGCGCTGTACGCCCTGCTGCGCGAGCGGTGGCTGTGGGCCGCGGGGCTGGCGGTGCTCGCCGGGCTGACCCGGCCCACCGGGATCGCCGTCGCGGCGGCCGTCTCGGTCCTGGCGCTGCACGCGCTGCTCGTACGCCGCTCCCGCGCGCCCGAGGTGTGGGGGGCCGCTCTGGTGGCCCCGGCGGGGTGGGCCGCGTACGTCCTGGCGGTGGGGGTGCGCAACCGGGACCCGCTCGGCGGGTACTTCTCCGTGCAGCGGCGCTGGGGCTCCCGCTTCGACTTCGGCGCCGGGGCGCTGCGCTCCGCCGAGCACGTGCTGACCGGCGGGTACGCGCCGCTCGCCACCTTCGTGACCGTGGCCCTGCTGGCCGTGGCCGGGCTGCTGGCGGTGCTGCTGGTGCTGGACCGGGTGCCGCTGCCGCTGCTCGTGTACACCGGGGTCCTGATAGTGATCACCTTCGGCGGGGCCGGGTTCTTCGAGTCGAAGCCGCGGTTCCTGCTGCCCGCGTTCCCGCTGCTGCTGCCCGTCGCCGCCGTCATGGCGAGAGCCCGGCCGCGCACCGTGGTCGTGGTGACCGCGGGGCTGGCCGGGCTCTCGTACGGCTACGGGCTCTACCTGCTGCTCGTGGCGCGCGTGCCGCTGTGACGGCGGCGGACGGACGGCTGGTGCGGTGACAGCACCAGGGCGTGTCTTCAAACTGGCGTCGTCCGCCCGGACGATCGAGGGCGGACCCTACTTGTCGTCGCCGTTCTTCTCCTCGTCGGAGCTCTTCTGCCCGCCGGAGTTCTTCTGCTCGCCACCTGCGGAGTCGACGTCCTGCTCCAGGCCGAGCTGCTCCACGAGCCACTTGTCGAACTCGATGGAGGCGCGGACCCAGCTGACCGTGGAGGACACGAAGTGCTCCAGGTTGACGCCGGTGCCGATCAGCATCTGCGCCTCACCGATCAGGCGGACGGAGCCGTCGTCGTGGGTGTGGCTGTAGACCTTGGGCCACAGGGTGCGGCGGTTCCAGTCGTCGATGGACTCCAGGAGCTGCGGCTTCTCGTCGATCTTGTGCGGGCGGTCGTAGAAGGTCCGCACCGAGAAGACCTGCTGCTCGTCCTCGCCGCGGAACATGAAGTAGGTACGGAACTCCTCCCACGGCGCCGCGAGGTCACCCTCGTCGTCGACGACGTACTTGAGCTCCATCTGCTCCAGCAGCTGCTTGACCAGATCCTGGTCGGGGACGACGGGGCCCGCCGGTCCTGTGGCCTGCGGATCGGGCTGCTGCCCTCCGAAGTTCGGAATCGAGGCCGGGTCGATGCTCACCGTGTACTTCCCTTCGTGCGGATGACGTCATCCTCCCTCATCGCTCCTACCCCGTGTCCACCCCCGCAGGCCCGATCCGCTCCGGGCGGAACGGAACAGGTCAGGGGCGGGGTGTGTTCCCGGCGGGCGGCGACATCCGGTCCGTGAGCCTCCACACGCCCGAGGAGGGGTTGCGGGTGTGGTCCCGCCCCGTCGGATCGAGGCGCACGGCACGCTCGGTGGCCGCCGCGAGGCCCTCCCGGTAGCGGGCGAAGTCGACCCGGGCCTTGTCGTAGGCGGGTACGTGCTTGCGCAGGAGGGGCAGCAGCTTCTTGTACGTTTCGGCGGACGCGCGGTGGTCGGTGAAGTGCAGGAGCAGCCACACCTCGAAGCACGGGTTGGACACCGCGACCTCGATCCCGTGGCGCCGGGCCTGGGCGACCGCGTCGGCGACGTCCGGGAACTGGTCCACGTCGAAGACGCACCAGACCTCGTCGTAGGCGTCCCGGTTCTGTTCCCGCTGGTCACGGGCGTAGGTGACGAGCTGGGTGGGCGAGCAGGGCTTGTTGAGCACCTTCACCGCCACCGCGGGGTTGCGCAGGTGGTCGCGCAGCCCTTTCAGGTACTGGCGCTCGGTCTCCCGGCTGCCGCAGACGATCAGCAGCGTCCGCGCGGACTGCCGGACCGGACCGCGTCGGCGGCCCGATCCCTCACGCGGGAACTTCTTCGGCGTCACGCGTCCCCCAGTGCTTCCTGAGCAGGTCCTCGAACGCCGTCTCCGGGAGCAGCGGTACGGCACCGTAGCTCCCGGCGAGGTAGCGGCGCTCGAAGTTCTCGCCCTTGCGCGGCTTGAAGTCGCTGAGCGGGTAGAGCTCCGAGGCCCCGGTGGCCGGGGCCTTCTCGACGAACCACACCTGGTCACGGCGGAGCACCTGCTCGCCGAGCATGGTGCCGAGGAGCGAGGCGTCGTGGGTGGTGAAGATCAGCTGAGCGCCGAGCGGGTTCAGCTCGGGGTCTTGGAAGAGGGAGACGAGTTTCGCCGTGAGCAGGGGGTGCAGGCTGATGTCGAGCTCGTCCACCCACATCGCACGCCCGATCAGTACCGAGCTGAGCCCTCTGGTCACCAGGTTCAGCCAGGTTTTGGTACCGGCGGACTCCGCCTCGGCGGGCAGGACGAACTCCTCCCCTGCCACCACGTGGACGAACTCCAGCGTGCGGGAGGCGGCCACGCGCATCTTGCTCTCCCGCGGCAGGTCCAGGAAGCCTCCCGGGAACACCACCTCTGGCCGTTCCTGGCCTGGCCTGATCTCCTGGACCCCCAGGTCGGCCGCCGCCAGGACCTCGGAGCCGATGGGTAGGCCGAGGTCGGCGAACGCCTCGTACAGCGAGGTGAGGAAAGCCCCGACGGACGAAGAGGCGAGCGCCTGCCTCGTCTCGTCCCCCACGATGTGAAGTGCGGTCAGTTCCTTCCAGACCCGGCCCAGCTCCGGGTGCGAGGTCTGGGCCGCCGCCGAGAGGTAGAGGCTGTTCGGCCGCAGGATGTGCTCGGCGGCCACCCGGCCGCCCCCCAGCTTCGGCCCGAAGGTCATCGTCGCCCCGGACCGCTCGAAGAGGACACGCCGCCTGGCCTTGGGGTAGCTGTACAGCCACTCCTCGGTGATCTCGTGGTCCGTGGTACCGAAGCCGTAGACGTAACGGACGTCTCCCACCAGCAGGTCCACGGCGTACGTCGACGGCTCGGCGCGGCTGGTGCGGTCGAGCAGGAAGGGGCGCCGGGGCACCGGGGCACCGGGCAGCCACCGCGCCTGAGACTCCTTCACAGCCGTCCGGAAGAAGCGGAACGCGTCGACGAGGGTCGACTTCCCCGACGCGTTCGCTCCGTAGACGGCCACCACCGGCACCGCCGGCCGCTCGTCCTCGTAGGACGGGACGAAGTTCAGTTCCTGGGGCTCACGCAAGGAGCCGTGGTTCGCCACCCGGAAACTCAGCAGCACCTGTCACACACCTCCCGGGGCCTTGTGAGCATGTGAATGGTTGTTTCACGCGTGAAACAACCATAGCCAGGTTGCTCCGTCCATGGAAGGAAGTTCTCCTTCCATGGACGGAAGGACGAGCCCTCCGGCCGCAGCGGCGCGCCTACGGGGCCTTGCCGACCAGGAGGTCTTCGCCCGAGACGTCGACGCGGACGGTGTCGCCGTCCTTGACCTCGCCGGAGAGGATCTCCTTGGCCAGGCGGTCGCCGATGGCCGTCTGGATCAGGCGGCGCAGCGGGCGGGCGCCGTAGGCCGGGTCGTTGCCCTTGTCGGCGAGCCAGGCCAGGGCCGCGGGGGTGACGTCCAGGGCCAGGCGGCGGTCGGCGAGGCGCTTGGCCAGGAGGCCGATCTGGAGCTCCGCGATGTGGGCGAGCTCGGCCCCGGAGAGGGCGGAGAAGACCACCAGGTCGTCCAGGCGGTTGAGGAACTCGGGCTTGAAGGAGGCCCGCACCACCTCCAGGACCCGGCGCTCCTTCTCCTCGGCCGAGGTCAGGGGGTCGACCAGGCCGTGCCCGCTCAAAAACTGGCTGCCCAGGTTGGAGGTCAGGATCAGGATGACGTTGCGGAAGTCGACGGTCCGGCCCTGGCCGTCGGTGAGACGGCCGTCGTCCAGGACCTGGAGCAGGACGTCGAAGACCTCGGGGTGGGCCTTCTCGACCTCGTCGAGCAGGACCACGCTGTACGGGCGGCGGCGGACGGCCTCGGTGAGCTGGCCGCCCTCCTCGTAGCCCACGTACCCGGGCGGGGCGCCGACCAGGCGGGCCACCGAGTGCTTCTCGCCGTACTCCGACATGTCGATGCGGACCATGGCCCGCTCGTCGTCGAAGAGGAAGTCGGCGAGCGCCTTGGCCAGCTCCGTCTTGCCCACGCCGGTGGGGCCGAGGAAGAGGAAGGAGCCGGTCGGGCGGTCCGGGTCGGCGATCCCGGCGCGGGTGCGGCGCACGGCGTCGGAGACGGCCCGCACGGCCTCGCCCTGGCCGATCAGGCGGCGGCCCAGCTCGTCCTCCATGCGCAGCAGCTTCTGCGTCTCGCCCTCCAGGAGCCGGCCCGCCGGGATGCCGGTCCAGGCGCCGACCACGTCCGCGATGTCGTCGGGGCCGACCTCGTCCTTGACCATCGTCCCCTTGGACGCCTCGGCCTCGGCCTCGGCGGCCTCCGCCAGCTCGCGTTCCAGCGCCGGGATCTCCCCGTAGAGGAGCTGCGAGGCGGAGTCGAAGTCGCCGTCGCGCTGGGCCCGCTCGGCCTGGCCGCGCAGGTCGTCCAGGCGTTCCTTGAGCTCGCCGACGCGGTTGAGGGACTGCTTCTCCTTCTCCCAGCGGGCGGTGAGGCCGCGCAGCTCCTCCTCACGGTCCGCGAGGTCCTTGCGGAGCTTGTCGAGGCGTTCGCGCGAGGCCGGGTCGGACTCGTTCTTGAGCGCCATCTCCTCCATCCGCAGCCGGTCCACCGAGCGCTGGAGCTCGTCGATCTCCACCGGGGAGGAGTCGATCTCCATGCGGAGCCGGGAGGCGGCCTCGTCGACGAGGTCGATGGCCTTGTCGGGCAGGAAGCGGGAGGTGATGTAGCGGTCGGAGAGGGTCGCGGCGGCGACCAGCGCGCTGTCGTTGATGGCGACCTTGTGGTGGGCCTCGTAGCGGCCCTTGAGCCCGCGCAGGATCGCGATGGTGTCCTCCACCGTGGGCTCCGCGACCAGCACCTGCTGGAACCGCCGCTCCAGCGCCGGGTCCTTCTCGATCCGCTCGCGGTACTCGTCGAGCGTGGTCGCGCCGACCATGCGCAGCTCGCCGCGGGCCAGCATGGGCTTGAGCATGTTGCCCGCGTCCATGGAGGAGTCCCCGCCGGCGCCCGCGCCGACGACGGTGTGCAGCTCGTCGATGAAGGTGATGACCTGGCCGTCGCTGGCCTTGATCTCCGCCAGGACGGTCTTGAGCCGTTCCTCGAACTCGCCCCGGTACTTGGCGCCCGCGACCATCGCGCCGAGGTCCAGGGAGACCAGCCGCTTGTTCTTGAGCGACTCGGGCACGTCGCCCTTGACGATGCGCTGCGCCAGGCCCTCGACCACCGCCGTCTTGCCGACGCCGGGCTCGCCGATGAGCACCGGGTTGTTCTTCGTGCGGCGCGAGAGGACCTGGACCACGCGGCGGATCTCCTGGTCGCGGCCGATCACCGGGTCGAGCTTGCCCTCACGTGCGGCGGCCGTGAAATCGGTGCCGAACTTCTCCAGGGCCTTGTACTGGCCCTCGGGGTCGGGGGTGGTCACCCGGCGTCCTCCTCGTGCGTTCTCGAAGGCGGCCAGCAGCTTCTGCGCGGTCGCGCCCTGGGCGGAAAGGAGCTCACCGGCCGCGCCGCCCCGGGCGGCGAGGGCGATGAGCAGGTGTTCGGTGGAGAGGTAGTCGTCCCCGAGCCGCCCGGCCTCGGCATCGGCCTCGGCGAGTACGGCGAGCAGCTCACGGGTGGGCTGCGGGGGCGCGACCGTGGAGCCGGTGACGCTGGGCAGCGCGGCGAGCAGCCGGTCCGCGCCCTCGCGCACGGCCACCTGGTCGGCGTCGGTGGCGACGAGGAGGTCGGTGAGGTTCTCGTTGTCCTCCCCGGCGAGCAGGGCCAGCAGCAGGTGGGCGGGGGTCAGGTCCGCGTGCCCGTCCTTGACGGCCCTGCTGGTGGCGGCGTTGAGCGCGTCCCGGCTCCTGTTGGTCAGCTCGGCGTCCACGGGTGACTTCTCCTCTCCGGCGGGGTGACAGAACTCCCCGGGTTTCCTGTGTTCCCTGCGTTCCCCGTGTTCCCGGGGGGAACAGTTCTGAGGCACTCTGAAGAATTCTGACAACGAAAGCATATGCAAAGTTGAGTCTATGCCACTCAAGGGACAGTTTCACGCCGTCGCGCCGTACCCTTCGGGCCATGTCCCATGACGTACTCAACCCGACGCCCGAGTACCTCGCCTTCTGGCGGGAGCGCCACATCTGCACGCTGACCACCCCACGCCCCGACGGGACCCCGCACGTGGTGCCGGTCGGGGTGACCTACGACCCGGAGGCCGGCCTGGCCCGGGTGATCAGCAACCGGCACAGCAGGAAGGTCCGCAACATCCTGCTGTCCCGGGCGGAGCACCCGCAGGGGGCGCGGGTCGCGGTCTGCCAGATGGAGGGACGCCGCTGGGCGACCCTGGAGGGGCGCGCGGTGGTCCGTACGGACGAGGCGGCCGTCGCCGACGCGGTGGCGCGCTACGCGGAGCGGTACGGGCGGACGCCCTCGCCCAACCCGGACCGGGTCGTCCTGGAGATCACCCTGGACCGGGCCATGGGCCGCGCCTGAGCGGCAGCGCCGGCACCAGCACCGTTGGGGCCGCGCCCGGGCGGGGTCGAAGGGCGCCGGACGGATGCCGGACGGGCACTGGACGGGCACTGGAGGCCCGGCGGCGGCCGGACCGTCACCCGGGGGCGCGCGGGGCGGGCTCCAGGGGGCGCGCAGGGGCCATCAGGGGCGCGCGGGAGCACGTACGGGCGGGGAAGGGCGGAGGGGGCCGCACGGCCGCCCACGGGGCCGGTACGGGCTCCGGACGGGGGCCGCACGGCGGGCCCCTGACGGGGGCCGGGACAGGAACCGGGCGGGCGGGGCGCGCCCGGCGGAAGGGCCGGGGGGCCGCTACCGGGCGGGAGAGCGCCCGCGCCCGGCGGACCGGGGCTCCCGAAGAAGCAGCCGGGGCTCCCGAAGAAGTTCGGTTTTCATCTTGTCCGGTCAGCTACTGGACGCGGACATCACAGCGGCGCCATCGTGGTCAGGTCCACGATGGCGCCGCTGTGTGGGGGAAGCACCTGAGCGATCTGCGACGACGGGGGAATCGCTTCAGGCACTGCGGGGGGTGGCGGTGGTGATGTCGGGTTCGAAGAGCTGGTGATCGCGCTGATCAAGATTGACGAAGACCATTCCGTAGCGCACCTCGCAGCGGACGGGCTGCGGCGCGCCCCGCGGGCGGCGCAGGCACCGGTAGGCACGTACGTCCTCGTCCTCCTCGCGCACGACGACGATCGGTTGACCGAACAGGGTGACCATCAGGGAGTCGCCCGGGTAGGGGATCGCCGTGGTCAAGTCGATGAACTGCCATCCGGACCGGTAGGCGGAGGCCATTTCGCGGCGGAAACCGCGGTCGTCGGGGGTCATGCGCCGACGGTCTTCCCACCCGTGCCCCAGCCGCTGTCGGACTCGGCGCCGACCGGCTCACCGCTCGCACGGGCGTCCGTGGGAGCCGATCCCCAGCCGCTGTCGCCCGGGCCGAAGCCCCAGCCGCTGTCGTCGCCGTCGTCACCGTCGCCACTGGCCCGGACACTGCCCCAGCCACTGTCATCGCCGGGTGATCCCCAGCCACTGTCGTCACCGGTGACACCGGCACCCCAGCCGCTGTCGGCAGGCGCGCTGCCCCAGCCACTGCCCACGAGCGAGATTCCACCGACAGCAGCAGCCGTAGAGAGAGCAATGGCAGCCACCGAGCGAAGCAATTTCTTGTACATGGTCGACGTTGTCCTCACTTGATGGATTCCTCTCCCCCGCATCTCAGACGATGACTTATCGAGCCACGTCATTGCCACTGTGGCGATGCATCATGTTCCTGTACATGCAGGACCCTGGGGGTGGGAGATTTGCCGATTATGCGTATAAACCAGACACATCCCCATGCGGTGACGGACCTGTGCGACCTCGGAGCCGAGCTGTACGCAAGTGCGCTCAGCTCCGGTCGAATCGCCCGTGAAGAGGTCGACCAGACACCCTGCCTGCTGGAATTTGCCCTGCTGCACCCCGATCCGGACGACGACAACTGGCTCCGTCCGGTTCCCCCCTCGGTGGCACTGGCCCAACGCCTGCACCCCCTCGAACGGGAGATCCTGCAGCGCCGGCGCTCCTCCATAGAGCTGGCCGAAACGTTTGAGCCATTCATGGCCCTCAGCGCCCTCACTCCTGCCCCCACCCACGCGATCACCGTGCTGGAGGGATTCAACAGGATCAACGCGGCCCTCAACGTGGCCACCGCCGAGTGCCAGGCCGAGATGCTGACCATCCAGCCGGGCGGCGGGCGCGCCGAGCACATCCTCAACCAGGCGATCGAGCGCGACCAGCCGCTCATCCGGCGCGGGGTGAGCATGCGCACCCTCTACCAGCACACCGTCCGGCACAGCCGCGGCACGATGGCCTACGTCGACCGGATGGCCAGCGGCAAGGTCGAGATCCGCACGCTGGAGGAACTCGTCGAGCGGCTCATCATCTGCGACGAGTCGGTCGCCTTCATCCCCGCCAGCGACGATCAGCAGATCGCCCTGGAGCTGCGGCACCCGGCGCTCGTCCGCTACCTGGTCCGCGTCTTCGAACAGCTCTGGCGGCGGGCCACCCCGCTCAACGAGCAGATCCCCTACGACCCGACCCCCTCGGGCATCTCGGGCGTGCAGCGCTCCATCGCCCAGCTCCTGGTGGAGGGCCACGTGGACGAGGCCATCGCGCGCCGGCTGGGGATGAACGTACGCACCTGCCGCGCCCACATCGCCAAGCTGGCCACCGCCCTCGGCAGCGGCAGCCGCGCCCAGCTCGGCTACCTCATCGCCCAGTCGGGCATCCTGGGCCGCGTCTCGGGCCCGGCCCTGGAACCCCGGTCCGACCCGGACGGGGAGCTGCGTTTCTGACCCAGAGTCAGGAAACCGGGTCCCGTACGGGTGGGTGCGCGGGCCCGTAGGGGTGTCCGTACGGCCCTGTACGGGTCCTGTACGGGTGGGCGCGCGAGCCGGACCGCCCTGGTGCGCGGGCCCGGCGGCGCGGGTGCGCGGGCCCGGCGGCGCGGGTGCGCGGGCCCGGCGGCGCGGGTGCGCGGGCCCTGCCCGGGTGCCACCGAATGGCTGAAACCGTACCCTCGCGCGAGCAGCTTCTCCGGCGCCCCGGCCGCCTGTCCGTACCCCGTGCGTCCGGGTGTTTCGCGCACCGGGACCGCGTGGTGGACGGAACCCAGGCGTTTGTCTGCATTAACTCCCTTTTGCTAATGGCCGGGGCAATTCGGCTGAACAAGTTGATACTGCACGATTGGAGCACGCATAGATGCGTGGTTACTCCGGTGGTCTGCGCGTGCGTGCGCCGGCTGTCACCGCTGCGATGCTGGGAGCGCAGGCGACGGCGACGGCGACGGCGATGAACATCGCCGCGCCGACCGCGCACACGGCGACCCCGGGCACGCCCGGCGTACCCCAGGCGCCGACCGTCGTCTACGCCGAGAACTTCGAGAACAAGGTGAACGGGGCGGCCGATCCCACGGTCAACCATGCGGTCTCCGCTTACACGGACGGCGCGAACCCGGGTACGAACAAGGTCGAGTTCCAGACCGTGAAACCAATTCCACTGACGATGACGAACCGGTACATCAGCTTCTCGGTCGACGCGGCGGCCAACGGCTGTACGTCTTCCGCGCCGCTGCTCCAGCTTCTCTCTGACGGGCAGCGGGCCGGACATTGCGACCTTCACCACGCCGATCAACCCATGTACCGACCCGAGGGCGCAGACCTACCCCAGCAGCGCGGGCAGCCCCATCAGGGCCGGGTCGTTCCCGAGCAACGGCTCCGTGCTGTTCAGCGGGACCTCCCTCGGCGTGAAGACGAAGCGGCCCCCACCCGGCCCCCATCCGGCCCGCACACTGACCGCGCAGCACACTGACCGCGCCGCCCCCCGGCTGACCGGCCCAGCCGCGCGGCGAACCGGCCCGACCCGCCCCACGCAGTCGGTCCCCGTCGCCGGAGCGACGGGGACCGACGGGTGCGCGGGTGGTACCCGGGTGGTGCGAGGCGGGCGGGGTTCAGTCCATCGGGCGCTTGGGGCGCCAGACGACCAGGGCGTTGCCCGGACGCGGCGGCTGGTACGGGACCAGGTCGCGCCGGTACGAGGCGTGCACCTGGGCCTCGCGGGCCTGGAGCGTGGCCGCCGCGCCGTCCACCGCCGCCGAGAGCTCGGCCACGCGCTGCTGGAGCGCGGCGACCTGGTTCTCCAGCTCGATGATCCGCTTGATGCCCGCCAGGTTGATGCCCTCGTCCTGGGAGAGCGCCTGCACCGCGCGGAGCAGCTCGATGTCACGGGCCGAGTAGCGCCGGCCGCGCCCGGCCGTACGGTCCGGGGAGACCAGGCCGAGACGGTCGTACTGGCGCAGCGTCTGCGGGTGCAGACCGGAGAGCTGGGCGGCCACCGAGATCACGTAGACCGGGGTCTCGTCGGTGAGCTGGTACGCCCCGTTGCCGAAACGGGGCTGCTTGCGGCGGCCGTCCATCGTCAGGCTCCCTTCGCGGACTCGAACAACGTGGCGCGCGGGTCCTCGGACGCCGTGGCGTCGCGGTAGGTCTCCAGTGCTTCCCGGGCCTTGTCGGACAGCTCCGCCGGGACGGCGATCTCCACCGTCACCAGCAGGTCGCCACGGGTGCCGTCCTTGCGGACCGCACCCTTGCCGCGGGCCCGCATCGTCCGCCCGCCCGGGGTGCCCGGCGGAAGTTTCAGCGTCACCGACGGGCCGGCCAGGGTCGGGACCCTGATGTCGGCGCCGAGGGCCGCCTCCGCGAAGGTCACCGGCACGGTCACCGTCAGGTTGTCGTCCTTGCGGCCGAAGACCGGGTGGCTGTCGACGTGCACGACGACGTAGAGGTCACCGGCGGGGCCGCCGCGCTCGCCCGGGGCGCCCTTGCCGCGCAGCCGGATGCGCTGCCCGTCCGAGACGCCCGGCGGGATGCGCACCTGCATGGTGCGGGAGCTGCGGGCCCGGCCGCTGCCCTTGCAGACGTCGCAGGGGGTCTCGGCGATCAGGCCGCGGCCCTTGCAGTCCGCGCAGGGGTCGGTCAGCGAGAATCCGCCGCCGCTGCCCCGCGAGACCTGGCCGGTGCCGACACAGGTCGGGCAGACGCGCGGGGTGCCGTTCTTGTCGCCGGTGCCCGCGCACGCCTTGCAGGGTGCCTGGGAGGACATCCGGAGCGGGACCGTGGCCCCGTCCACCGCCTCCGTGAAGGAGAGGGTGACCTCCGACTCGATGTCCTGGCCCCGGCGCGGCTGGACCCGGGTCCCCTGACCGGCGCCGGGACCGGCGCCGCGGTTGAACAGGCCGCCGAAGACGTCGCCCAGGCCGCCGCCGAAGCCGCCGGCCTGGCCGCCGCCCTGCTGGGCGCCGCCGAAGAGGTCGCCCAGGTCGAAGTTGAAGGAGCCGCCGCCGCCCCCGCCCGGCCCGGCACGGAATCCTCCGTTGCCGAACAGGGCGCGGGCCTCGTCGTACTCCTTGCGCTTCTTGGCGTCACCGAGGATGTCGTTCGCCTCGGAGATCTCCTTGAACCGCTCCTCGGCCGAGGTGTCGCCCTTGTTGGCGTCCGGGTGGAACTCGCGGGCGAGCTTCCGGTACGCCTTCTTGATCTCGGCCTCGGTGGCGTCCTTCGGGACACCGAGGACCTTGTAGTAGTCCTTCTCCACGAAGTCCTTCGTGCTCATCCCCGGTGTCCCTCCTTCCGTGCCGTCACGTGAGGTGCGTCAGCCCTTGTCGGGGGCATCCGCGTCCTTGTCCGACGGGGCCTCGCCGTCCGCGGACTCGGACTTGGCGGCCGTGCCCGGCTGGGGCTCGGCCACCGCGACCCGCGCGGGGCGGATGGTCCGCTCGCCGATCCGGTACCCCGGCTGCAGGATCGCCACACAGGTCGTCTCGGTGACGTCCGGCGCGTACGAGTGCATCAGGGCCTCGTGGATCGTCGGGTCGAAGGGCTCGCCCTCCTTGCCGAACTGCTGGAGGCCCATCTTGGCGACGACCGTCTCCAGCGATTCCGCCACCGACTTGAAGCCGCCGACCAGTTCGCCGTGCTCGCGCGCCCGGCCGACGTCGTCCAGGGTCGGGAGCAGCTCCGCCAGGAGCGAGGCGACCGCGATCTCCTTGACGGTGATCCGGTCCCGCTCCACCCGGCGGCGGTAGTTCTGGTACTCGGCCTGGAGCCGCTGGAGGTCCGCGGTGCGCTCGGAGAGCGCGGTACGGGCCTGGTCCAGCTGGGCCAGCAGGGCGGTGTCCTGTGCCGCGGAGTCCCCGGCCGGGGCCGCCGTCCCCTCCTCGGAGGGGTCGGCGGCCTTCGGCTCGGCGTCGTCGGGCGTGGCGCCGGCGGGAACTTCGGGCTTCTCGTCGAATCCCGGGGTCTCCTCCGGCATCAGGCCGCGCCACCCTTCGGCTTCTCGTCGTCGACGATCTCGGCGTCGACGACGTCGTCGTCGGCCTTGGCCTGCGCGCCGGCGTCACCGGTCGGCGCGCCACCGGCGGCCTGGGCATCGGCGTAGAGGGCCTGGCCGAGCTTCTGGCTGACCGCGGCGAGCTTCTCCGTCGCGGTGCGGATCTCCGCGGCGTCCTCGCCCTTGAGCTTGTCCTTCAGCTCGGTGACGGCCGTCTCGACCTCGCCCTTGACGTCGGCCGGGACCTTGTCCGCGTTGTCCGCGAGGAACTTCTCCGTCTGGTAGACGAGCTGCTCACCCTGGTTGCGGGACTCGGCGGCCTCCTTGCGGCGCAGGTCCTCCTCCGCGTACTGCTCGGCCTCCTGGCGCATCCGGTCGACCTCGTCCTTGCCGAGCGAGGAGCCGCCGGTGACGGTCATCTTCTGCTCCTTGCCCGTGCCGAGGTCCTTGGCCGTGACGTGCATGATGCCGTTCGCGTCGATGTCGAAGGAGACCTCGATCTGCGGGACGCCACGCGGGGCCGGCGGCAGGCCGGTCAGCTCGAACATGCCGAGCTTCTTGTTGTACGCCGCGATCTCGCGCTCGCCCTGGTAGACCTGGATCTGCACGGACGGCTGGTTGTCCTCGGCCGTCGTGAAGATCTCGGACCGCTTGGTCGGGATCGTGGTGTTGCGCTCGATGAGCTTGGTCATGATGCCGCCCTTGGTCTCGATGCCGAGGGACAGCGGGGTGACGTCGAGGAGCAGGACGTCCTTGACCTCGCCCTTGAGCACGCCCGCCTGGAGGGTCGCGCCGATGGCGACGACCTCGTCCGGGTTGACGCCCTTGTTGGCGTCCTGGCCGCCGGTCAGCTCCTTGACGAGCTCGGCGACGGCGGGCATCCGGGTGGAGCCGCCGACCAGAACGACGTGGTCGATCTCCTTCAGTGCGATGCCCGCGTCCTTGATGACGTTGTGGAACGGGGTCTTGCACCGGTCGAGCAGGTCCGCGGTGAGCTGCTGGAACTGCGAGCGCGTGAGCTTCTCGTCCAGGTGCAGCGGGCCCTCGGCGGAGGCCGTGATGTAGGGCAGGTTGATCGTGGTCTCCGTGGAGGAGGAGAGCTCGATCTTCGCCTTCTCGGCGGCCTCGCGCAGGCGCTGGAGCGCCATCTTGTCCTTGGCGAGGTCGACGCCGTGGCCGTTCTGGAACTGCTTCACGAGGTGGTCGACGACGCGCTGGTCCCAGTCGTCGCCACCGAGGTGGTTGTCACCGTTGGTGGCCTTGACCTCGACGACACCGTCGCCGATCTCCAGCAGCGAGACGTCGAAGGTGCCGCCACCGAGGTCGAAGACGAGAATGGTCTGGTCGTCCTTGTCGAGGCCGTAGGCCAGGGCGGCGGCCGTCGGCTCATTGACAATACGCAGGACGTTCAGGCCCGCGATCTCGCCGGCCTCCTTCGTCGCCTGGCGCTCGGAGTCGTTGAAGTAGGCCGGGACGGTGATGACCGCGTCCGTGACCTTCTCGCCCAGGTACGCCTCGGCGTCGCGCTTCAGCTTCTGCAGGATGAAGGCGCTCATCTGCTGCGGGTTGAAGTCCTTGCCGTCCAGGTTGATCTTCCAGTCGGTGCCCATGTGGCGCTTCACCGAGCGGATGGTCCGGTCCACGTTCGTGACCGCCTGGCGCTTGGCCACCTCGCCGACGAGGACCTCGCCGTTCTTGGCGAAGGCGACGACGGACGGCGTGGTCCTGGCGCCCTCGGCGTTGGTGATGACGGTGGGCTCGCCGCCTTCCAGAACGCTGACGACGGAGTTAGTGGTGCCCAGGTCGATGCCGACCGCACGTGCCATTTCGATTCCTCCAGCTGACTTGAGTGGAACAGACTCAAGGATGCAACAGAGCCGGAAAGGTGTCAACAGAGCTGAGTCGAGTCGACTCAATCTTTAGGCTGCCCTTACACGCAAGTACGCCGTGCGGGGGACGGCCCCGGCGCGGCCACCGCGCGGCGCACCGGGGCCGCCACCCGGGTGCGACACCGTTCCCGCATGCCGCCCCCGCTCCCCCCGCCCGCCCCCGCACCCACCGCACCCACCCCGGCCGTCCCCACCACCCCCGCTGTCCCCACTGCCCCTACCGCCCCTACCGCCCCTACCGCCCCTACCGCCCCTACCGCCCCCGCCGTCTTCCGCGCACCCACCCCACCGCACGCCAAACGGGCCCTCGACCTCACCGGCGCCCTGCTCCTGCTGACCGTCCTCGCGGCGCCGCTGCTGCTGGCCGCCGGGCTGCTGTACGTGACGCTGGGCGCGCGGGCCCTCGTACGGGAACCGGCGGCCGGGCTGGGCGGGCGGCCCTTCCGGACCTGGCGGCTGCGGACGGACACGGGCCCGGCGGGGGCGGCCGTGGAGCGGTGCGGTCTGGACGCGCTGCCGCAGCTCCTCAACGTGGTGCGGGGCGAGATGTCGCTGGTCGGGCCGCGCCCGGAGCCCCGTACGGACCGGCCCGAGCGGCTCCTCGTCCGGCCCGGGATGACCGGGCTGTGGCAGGTGAGCGACCGCTCGGACCTGCCGTGGGAGGAGATGGCCCTGCTCGACCGGCATTATGTGGAGCACCACTGGCTCGGGACGGATCTGGCGATCCTGGCGCGGACCCCGCGCGCGGCCTGCCGGCAGAGGTGGGCCTGAGCGGCCGAAGGCGGACCTGAGCGGACCTGAGCGACACAGATCACCGCGCGCTCGGCTACATTGCGGCGTCGGGAATGGGTAACCTCAAGCCTTGACTGCGTAAGTTACCGCTTAGTAAGTCCCGCCCGAGGAGCCCTCCCATGCAACTCGCCGCGATCATCGTGTCGCTGGTCCTGACCGTGATCGGCGTCGCGCTGCTCTCCCGAGCCGTGGCGCAGATCTACCGGTTCGTACAGCTCGGCCGGCCCGTACCGACGGGCAGCCGGACGAACGACCCGAAGGCCCGGACGATCACCCTGACCCGGGAGTTCCTCGGCCACAGCCGGATGAACCGCTGGGGCATCGTCGGCTTCGCCCACTGGTTCGTCGCGATCGGCTTCCTGACCCTGCCGCCGACGCTGGTGCAGGCGTACGGACAGCTCTTCCAGGCCGACTGGCTGCTGCCGATCGTCGGGAGCTGGCTCCCGTTCGAGTTCTACACCGAGTTCATCGGCGTGATGACGATCGTCGGCATCCTCGTCCTGATGGCGATCCGGCTGCTCAACCTGCCCTCGCGGGCCGGTCGCAAGTCGCGCTTCACGGGCTCGAAGTCCGGGCAGGCGTACTTCGTCGAGTACGTCATCCTCACCATCGGCCTCGCGATCTTGATCCTGCGCGGCCTTGAGGGCGCGATCCACCACGTGGACAGCTACGAGCCCGCGTACTTCGCCTCGTACCCGCTGGTCCTGGCCTTCAAGGGGATGTCGCTCGGCGCCCTCCAGAACGCCATCTACCTCACCGCGATGGTCAAGGTCGGCGTCTCGATGATCTGGATGATCGTCGTCTCGCTCAACACCAACATGGGTGTCGCCTGGCACCGCTTCCTCGGCTTCCCGAACATCTGGTTCAAGCGGAACGCGGACGGCGACGTCGCCCTCGGCGCCCTCCAGCCGATGACCAGCGGCGGCAAGGAGATCGACTTCGAGGACCCGGGCGAGGACGACGTCTTCGGCGTCTCCCAGGTCGAGCAGTTCTCCTGGAAGGGCATCCTCGACTTCTCCACGTGCACCGAGTGCGGACGCTGCCAGTCGCAGTGCCCCGCCTGGAACACCGGCAAGCCGCTCTCCCCGAAGCTCCTGATCATGTCGCTGCGCGACCACGCGCACGCCAAGGCCCCGTACCTGCTCGCGGGCGGCGGCAAGGACGCGGAAGGCAACGAGAAGGCGACGCCCGAGCAGCTCAAGGACGTCCCCGCCGCCGCTCTCGCCGAGGCCGAACGCCCGCTGATCGGGACGGCCGAGGAGAACGGCGTCATCGACCCGGACGTGCTGTGGTCCTGCACGACCTGCGGCGCGTGCGTGGAACAGTGCCCGGTCGACATCGAGCACATCGACCACATCGTCGACATGCGCCGCTACCAGGTGATGATCGAGAGCGCGTTCCCGTCCGAGGCGGGCACCATGCTCAAGAACCTGGAGAAGAAGGGCAACCCCTGGGGCCTGGCCAAGAAGGCGCGCGTCGAGTGGACCAAGGATGTCGACTTCGAGGTCCCGATCATCGGCAAGGACGCCGAGGACCTCTCGGAGTACGACTACCTCTACTGGGTCGGCTGCGCGGGCGCCCTGGAGGACCGGGCCAAGAAGACCACGAAGGCCTTCGCCGAGCTGCTGAACATCGCGGGCGTCAAGTTCGCGATCATGGGCGGCGACGAGAAGTGCACCGGCGACTCCCCGCGCCGCCTGGGCAACGAGCCGCTCTTCCAGCAGCTCGCCCAGGAGAACGTGGCCATGCTGAACATGGCCTTCGGCGAGGACGACGAGGACCCGGCGACGAAGAAGCCGAAGGCGGCGAAGCGGATCGTCTCGACCTGCCCGCACTGCTTCAACACCATCGCCAACGAGTACCCGCAGCTGGGCGGCGACTACGAGGTCATCCACCACACGCAGCTGCTCCAGCACCTGATCGACGAGGGCCGGCTGCTCCCGGTCACGCCGGTCGAGGGCCTGATCACCTACCACGACCCGTGCTACCTGGGCCGCCACAACAAGGTCTACACGCCGCCGCGCGAGATCATGTCGGCCGTGCCGGGGCTGCGCCAGCAGGAGATGCACCGCCACAAGGAGCGGGGCTTCTGCTGCGGCGCGGGCGGCGCGCGGATGTGGATGGAGGAGCGGATCGGCAAGCGCATCAACAACGAGCGGGTCGACGAGGCCCTCTCCCTCAACCCGGACATCGTCTCGACGGCGTGCCCGTTCTGCCTGGTGATGCTCACCGACTCGGTGAACGGGAAGAAGAACGAGGGCCAGGCCAAGCAGTCCGTCCAGGTCGTGGACGTGGCCCAGCTGCTCCTGGAATCGGTCCGCGTCCCGGAGCCGGAGCCTGAGCCGGAGCCCGTGGCCGAGGCTGCGCCCGAGCCCGAGCCCGAGGCCGTGGTCGAGGCCGTGGTCGAGGTCGAGGTCACGGCGGAGCCGAAGGCGGACGCCGAGGCTGCGCCCGGGGCCGAGCCGGAGGCCGAGGCTCCGGCCGAGGCCACCACGAAGGACAAGGCCGAGGACAAGAACGAGGCCGCCCCGAAGCCCTAGCGGCCGGCGGAACAGCACGGCACCGGACCTCAGCGGCCGGTCCCCCGACCCGGGGGACCGGCCGTTTCCGCAGGTTCGGGCCTTCTCGCCGGTGTCCCCACAGGTGTTGCGGAGGGTGTTCCCGAGGGGCGGGACCCGCCTCTCGGGGTACCCCTAGGGGATGTCACAGGTCAGCCGCAAACGCCCCGTCTTCCGACCGCCCGTCCCCCGGAACCCGCCGGACCAGGTACGTTCGCTCACGTGGCTGGATTCAGGATCGGACGCGGCCGGGACAACAACCGCACCCCGCGACAACCCGCGCAACAACCCCCGCGGCAGCAGCCGTACGGTCAGCAGCAGCAACCGCCGCAGGCACCGTACGGCCAGCAGCCCTACCCTCCCGCCGGGCCTCCCCCGCAACAGCAGTGGCCTCAGCAGGCCGCCGGGGGCCACGGCGAGCCCGAGTACTTCGACCCGTACGGCCAGCAGCCCCAGGCGCGGCCCCCGTACGGCCACCCCCCGCAGGGGGCGCCCTCGTACGCGAACGACAACCCGGGGCACACCCAGGCGTTCGCGTACGGCGAGGACCTGTACCACCAGGGCGGCACCTACCAGGCGGGCGCGGCGGCGGCCCCGGCCGGACCGCGGCTGCCGTGGAAGGAGCTGTTCCGCGGCATCGTGACGCGGCCCGGCCAGACCTTCCTCCAGATGCGCGACCACGCCGTCTGGGCTCCCGCGCTGACCGTGACCTTCGTCTACGGCATGCTCGCGCTCTTCGGCCTCGACGACGCGCGCGCCGACGCCATCAACTCGACGTTCGCCAAGGCCGTCCCGATCGTCCTGAGCTCCGGCCTGGCCTTCGTCGTCCTCGGCCTGATCCTGGGCGCGGTCACGCACACCCTGGCCCGCCAGCTGGGCGGCGACGGCACGTGGCAGCCGACCGTGGGCCTGTCGATGCTGGTCATGTCCGTCACGGACGCGCCGCGCCTGTTCTTCGCCCTCTTCCTCGGCGGCGACAACATGGTGGTGCAGGTGCTGGGCTGGGTCACCTGGATCGCGGCCGGCGCGCTCTTCACCTCGCTGATGAGCAAGGTGCACGACCTGCCGTGGCCGAAGGCCCTGGGCGCGTCCGCGATCCAGCTGATCGCCGTCCTGTCGCTCATCAAGCTGGGCACGCTGTAACCCGCGTCCACAACCCGTCCACGGCCACGGATACGGACACCCGTACGGGGAGGGCCCGTCGCGCGAGATCCGCGCGACGGGCCCTCCCCGTATCCGTGGCCGTATCCGTACCGGCATTCCTACCGGTACCGGCGTTCCTGCCGGCATCCGTGGCCGTGACTCAGGCGTCGAGGACCTGGCCCTCGCGCTTCACCACGGGCGGCTCGACCGACCAGGGGAAATTGATCCACTCGTCGGTCTTCTTCCACACGTACTCGCACTTCACGAGCGAGTGGGACTTCTCGTAGATCACGGCGGAACGCACCTCGGCGACATGGCCCAGGCAGAAGTCGTGGACGAGCTTCAGCGTCTTCCCGGTGTCGGCCACGTCATCGGCGATGAGGACCTTCTTGTCGGTGAAGTCGATCGCCTCGGGCACGGGTGCCAGCATCACCGGCATTTCGAGCGTGGTCCCCACACCGGTGTAGAACTCGACGTTCACCAGGTGGATGTTCTTGCAGTCGAGCGCGTACGCCAGTCCGCCGGCGACGAAGACCCCGCCGCGGGCGATGCTCAGGATGATGTCGGGCTCGTAGCCGTCGTCGGCGACGGTCTGGGCCAGCTCGCGGACGGCGCGCCCGAAGCCCTCGTAGTTCAGGTTCTCGCGTACGTCGCTCATGCCTCGTGCCTCACCTGGGTACGGTGGAAGTTCTGGAAGGACCGCGAGGCCGTGGGCCCGCGCTGGCCCTGGTAGCGCGATCCGTACCGCTCGCTCCCGTACGGGAACTCGGCGGGGGAGCTGAGCCGGAACAGGCACAGCTGCCCGATCTTCATGCCCGGCCACAGCTTGATCGGCAGCGTGGCGAGGTTCGACAGCTCCAGGGTCACGTGGCCCGAGAACCCGGGGTCGATGAATCCCGCGGTCGAATGCGTCACCAGGCCGAGACGGCCCAGACTGGATTTGCCCTCCAGCCGGGAAGCGACGTCCTCGGGCAGCGAGATGACCTCGTACGTCGAGGCGAGTACGAACTCACCCGGATGCAGGATGAACGCCTCGTCGCCCTCGGGCTCGACCATTCTGGTCAGGTCGGGCTGCTCGACCGCGGGGTCGATGTGCGCGTAGCGGTGATTCTCGAACACCCGGAAAAACCGGTCGAGACGTACATCGATGCTGGAGGGCTGCACCATCGATTCCTCGAACGGGTCGATGCGAACCCGTCCGCTGTCGATCTCGGCCCGGATGTCTTTGTCAGAGAGAAGCACGTCCCGAGGATACGCAGAGCGCGCGGGCCACCCCCAATCGAGAGCGGCACCCCGCGCGCCTGGCCGCACGCGACGACCTGTCTCCGCACCCCTGCGGCTCACCCGCCACAGGGGCCCCGACCGGTCCCTACCGCTTGGGACCGCCCACCGGCACCGCGTGCCGCAGCCTCGCGCACCGTGGACAGCGCAGCAGCCGCCCGGGGCCGATCCGGCCGGCACCGAGATGCTGCAGCGGGAACGAGGCGGTGCTGAAAACATGCCCTTCGGCACAACGGACGACGGTGTGCTCCATCGAGTCCCTTTCCCCAACGAACCGTACTGCGACGAATCGCCACATTAGGGGATGAACAACACCCACTCCAGCCGCCGCTCCGCACCCTCACGTTACGCCCAACTCCCGCCCCCACGAACCCCGATGCCCCCGGAACACGACGACGACCCCGCGGCAAATTCACCGGGGGTCGATCATGAGGTAGAGTGAGCGACGATACGGCTCCAGGCCACTGGACCGCCACGCGGATGTAGTTTAATGGTAGAACATGAGCTTCCCAAGCTTATAGCGCGGGTTCGATTCCCGTCATCCGCTCAGATATGAAGCCCCAGGTCAGCGACCTGGGGCTTGTTTGTTGGCTGGACCTCTCTACCCTCGCCGCGCCCTCCGCGTGCCCCAACTTGCAGAAACGCGCCCTGCTCGGAGGGACTGTGGCTGCGTCGCCGCCAGGAGGACGCCCGATGGGGCCAGGTCCAGGGCCTGCGCTGCGCCGTCGAGCACCTCGGCAGCCTCCACCACGATGACTTCGAGTTCGCCGTACTCGGGCCTGTGCCCGAGGCAGGCTGCCCCCGGAGGCGGCCCCGGAATGTGGATCTCGGCGCGCGGAGGTCCGCTCACGCCGTCAGCGGTTCGGCCGCACGGGTGTCGTTCGTCCCGCCGATCACCCCCGTCACAGCGGTGAGTCGAGCTCAGCTGTGCGATCCCAGCGGCAGGTGAAGCGTCGGTCGGCGCTGCGGTAGCCGATCGTGACCGCGGAGGCGTGGGGCGGGCGGACGATGTACGAATGGCCCCAGTGCGTGAACGCCGCGGTGCGGTGGCTGCTGAGGGTCACGGCCGGGGACAGGGGCGCCTCGAAGTAGAGGTGCACGGCATTGGCCGGGGAGTCGCCGAGGGACAGCGTCCGGCTGAAGTCGGCTTCCGGTGTGGTGCCCAGGTCGTATTCGACGAGTGGCCGGGCCGGTCCGGCCGAGGTCGCGTCGGTCATCTTCGCGGTGATGATCTGGCTGCCCAGAGCATGCTCCGCCTGCGGCAGTACGGAGGCGAACGACATCCCGCCCGGCTGTTCCCGGGTGAACGCGCCGATGACGCTCGCGCGCAGAGCGTCCGCCTCCGGCGAGACGACCGGCTCCGCCAGAACGCGCAGCCGTGACGGGATGAAGGCCCGTATGCCGGGATAGCGCTGCCGCAGGGCGTGGGTCAGGCCCACGATGTTCTCCTCGGGTCCGAGGGACCCGATCGTTTCCGAGACGACGACGTCGGGGGGCGTGCCGATGTCGACCTGGACCGCATTGCCCTGGACGACTTCGACGCGGTCGAGGTCCGAGGCCCGCAAGGCCTGCTTCGCGAAGGAAGCGGTGTCCTCGAGGTACTCGACCGCGACGACCGTCCCCGCGGTCAGCTGCGAGGCCATGGCCGCGAGGATGCCCGTACCCGTTCCTGCGTCGAGGACCCGGTCCCCGTCTGCGATCACCTCCGCCATGGCGTCGTGGAACGCGGTCAGCCGCGTGGCGTCGGCGAGCATGCGTGCGTGGTGGTGAGCCTCGAACATCAGACGTCTTTCTTGGTTGGTTGTTCCGTGGGGACGTTGCGGTCCCCACCGGCGCTGGCCGGGGGCGCCGTCAGCGAAAGGAGGACAGCCTCTCCTTGACGGCGGGAACCGTGGGATCGATCGAGTGCGAGTACGCGTAAGCGTCCTGGGCGCGTCTTCGGTCTCCGCGGCTCTCGTGTATCCAGCCGAGGTGGAACGCGGCCGTGGCCACCGGATGTCCGCCCAGGGGGAGCATCTCCTCGTACGCGTGGAGCGACTCGTCCAGCCGGCCCGAGGCCAGGAGCGCGTAGCCGTGGGCGGCCCAGGCGTGTGCGTCGTACGGAGCGATGCCCGGCATGCGGGACGTGGCGGCCACAGCGCCCTCGGCGTCGTCCCGGCCCCGGCAAGCACGCCCTTGGGACGCGAGGAGAGCGAGTAACTCTTCGTCCCATGCCAGTCGCTGCAGGCTGCCTTGCGGTCGCATGCCCATCGCGCCCAATGCGGCCCGGTCCAGATAGGCGGACGCGGCTTCGGGTTCCCCTCTCAGGACGGCGGCGTCGGCGAGCGACCGAAGGACCCTGCGCTCGACCCACCGGTGCTCCGGTTCCACGTCGATCAGTCGCGTCAGCGCTTGTTCGGCCAGGCGGACGGTCTCGTGCAGGGCCCCGGACCCGGCCTCACGGCTCGCTTCGAGCGGCATCGCGAAGCCCGCCAGTGTCAGGCGGGTCAGGACTGACAGGCGGGGATCGGCCACCGCTCGAAGGGCCTGCGTCACCACGAGAGCGGGCCGGGGATGCAACTGCAGGGAGACGGTCACCCGGGCGAGTGCGTGCTCCGGCCGAACGTCCCGGGGGAAGGCCGGCATGCCCGCCAGTACGTCGGTGATCCCGAGCAGCCGTGCCGCCTGCTCGGGGTAGCCCAGCCGCAGCATCAACGTGCCGGCCGTGTCGCGTTCGAGCGGCGTCAGATCCTCGGAATGCTTGCAGAGTTCACTGATCCGCCACCACAGTCCGGTCGCCAGATCCGTCGGAAGGTGGTCGACCTCCGGCCCCACCGCGTCCGCACGGCCCCAACTGGCCGCGGTAAGGACGCGCAGCCTACGGGGCGGTATTTTGCTGAAGGCAGGAAGCGCCTCGACATCGCGCCGCGCCAAATGCTCGGCAATGGCGTAGGTCGCGATCGCGTGCTTCGGTGAACAGGGCACGGGGAGTGCCAGCCCCACGTACACGGGGCAGACGGCCGGCACATCCGCCGCGAGGAGCGATTCCAGGCGCCGCGTGAGGTCACCAGAGCTTTGCGGCGGTTCGTACGGTGGCGGCAGATGTCGCATGGTTTTCCGGTTCATTGGTGCCACGCCCGGCCCGAGTCCCCCAGCGGAGTGATTAATCCCACCCGGGGTCCGGAGCCTTGGCGGGACCGGGGGCACTGGCAGATGCGTGAGTTTCGGTGCCCGCCGAATTGAGGTCGGTAGGGCCAGTAGTTGTGAGGACCGCGACAAACGCAATGAGCGCGATTGCCAGCCCGGTAGCCTTGTGAAGAAGCTTCATCATTTCCCCCTCATTCGTGGGCGCCTTACCCGCGATGGATGAGAGCTTCTCCCGACAGCTTCAGCCGTACAAGAGTTGAAGGTGCTCATGAAGTGACATTGCAGGAGGCTGAACATGAACGAAGCGTGCGAATCGGGCAATGAGTGCGATATCAATGGCGTGCTCTGCGAGCGGGGCGTCGAGTACTACACGGACGCGGTCCGTACCGGGCACGCCGATCAGCCTTCCGCGCCCGCCTGCCTCCTGCGGTTGCAGCTCCTCCAGCCCGGCCCCGGTGCCGGTGCCGAGCAGTCACTGACGCCCATCCGCCCGTCCTACGCCCTCGCCATGCTCGTGCGCCCCATCGAGGAGGAGATCCACCAGCGCCGGGCGGTCGCCCAAGGACTCCAGCGAGCCCTGGACCCGATCGAGGCCCTCTACAACGCCCAGCGGCGCCCCACCGCGGACCTGGTGATGCTCGAGGGCCTGCCGGCCATCAACGCCGCCATCGACGATGCTACCCAGAGGTGCAACTCCGAGCTGCTGACGTCCCAGCCCGGCGGCGGTCGCTCCTCGGCGGTCCTGTCCGAGGCCCTGCAGCGCAGCCGGGACCTGCTCGGCCGCGGTGTCCGGCTGCGCACGCTGTACCAGCACACCGTGCGCTACAACCCGGCGACCATGGACTACATCCAACAGATCACCGACACCGGCGCATCAGCACAGGTCCGGACCCTGGACGAGCTCTTCGAGCGGATGATCATCTTTGACCGTGACGTGGCGTTCATCCCGGCCCGCAGCGACCGGCAGAGCGCTCTCGAAGTCCGCAACCAGGCTCTCATCACCTTTCTCGTGGACGTCTACGAGCGCGCCTGGCAGCGCGGCACCCCCCTCACTTCCAGCAGCCGGAGCCGGGAGGAGCCCAGCGTGATCCCGGGCATCCGCCGGACCATCTGCCAGCTCCTGATCTCCGGTTACGTCGACGAGGCCATCGCCCGGCGCCTGGGCATGAGCGTCCGGACCTGTCGTTCGCACATCGCGAAGATCGCCGAGCAGCTGGGGTCCACCAACCGGGCACAGCTCGGCTATCTGCTGGCCACCTCGGACCTCCTCGGCGACTCCGGTGTCACAGGTCCAGAGTGACGTCGTAGGAGCCGAGCCACCTGTTCAGCCAGATCGCCATCTCAAGACTGCCCCGGTCGTAGGACCGGCTGGTCGCGCTCTGCGGCCGGTCCAGGACCGCCCGCACCTTCTCCACGTCGAGCAGGGACCGCACCGGGGCGTTGCCGTCGCGGAGGATCTCGGCCATCTCTGTGCGCAGACCGCTCTCGTACGCCGGGTCCTGAGTGGTCGGGTACGGAGTCTTGACGCGTTCCAGAATGGACGCGGGCAGCAGATCGGCCGTGGCAGCGCGGAGCAGGCTCTTCTCCCGGCCGTCGAATGCCTTCATCGCCCAGGGGGTGTTGAACACGTAGTCGACCAGCCTGTGGTCGCAGAAGGGGACCCGGACCTCCAGGCCGACCGCCATGCTCATTCGGTCCTTGCGGTCCAGCAGGGTCTGGACGAAGCGGGTGAGGTTGAGATAGCTCATCTCCCTCATCCGGCGTTCGTCCGGGTCCTCGCCCGGCAATACGGGCACTTCGCTGAGGGCCTCGTGATAGCGGTCCTGGCGGTATCCGGGAATGTCGAGCTTCTCCACCAGACCCCGGTCGAGCAGTTGGAGCCCGCCGAAATAGCGGGCCGAACCCGAAGTGAGCCACGGGAAGGTGTCCGCACGTACGGCCCCCGGATTGTGGAACCACCGGTATCCGCCGAAGAGCTCGTCCGCCGATTCCCCCGACAGCGCCACGGTGGTGTGCCGCTTCACGGCCTTGAACAACAGGTAGAGCGACGGCCACATGTCACCCCAGTAGGCCGGCGGCAGGTCCGTGGCCCGCAGGACGGCCGCGCGCACGGCGGGGCTGAGCAACTCGCCGCTGTCCAGGATGATTTCGGTGTGGTCGGCATCGACGTGCCGGGCCAGCTCGCGTGCGTAGGGGGCATCGGCCGCGCCGCGTACCGCATCGGGCCGGAACCCGGCGGCGGCTTCGGCGAAGTCGACGGAGAAGGACCTCAGCCGGCCCGATCCCCGTGTTCGGGCTGCCAGGGCCGTGATGGCGGACGAGTCCAAGCCCCCGGAGAGCAGGGAGGACAGGGGGACGTCCGACACCATCTGGCGCTGGACCGTGTCTTCCAGGAGCTCCCGGACCGTCCGGATCGTCGTACCGAGGTCGTCGGTGTGCTCGCGGGCCTCCAGCGCCCAGTAGCGGTGCTTGGTCAGCCCCTTCCGGCTCACCCGCACGAGGTGCCCGGGCCGGACCTCGTACATGCCCGAATAGACGGCCGCTTCCGGCGTCTTCACCATGTCGAGGACTTCGCGCAATCCATCGGAATTCACCCGGGCGGACACCGCCGGGTGGGCCAGTACGGCTTTCGGCTCGGACCCGAAGAGCACACCGTCCGGGGTGGGGAAGTAATACAGGGGCTTGACGCCCATACGGTCGCGGACGAGGATCAGTTCCTCGTTCCGGCCGTCCCAGATCGCCAGCGCGAACATCCCGTTCAGACGTTCGACGAATGAGGGGCCCCATTGGAGATAAGCGCGGAGCACCACTTCGGTGTCGCTGCGCGTGCGGAACGTGTGGCCGTGCCCGATCAGCTCAGTACCGAGCTCGGAGAAATTGTAGACCTCTCCGCAGAACGTGAGCGTCACACGCTCATGGCCGGAGCGCTCGTCCGTCATCGGCTGCCGACCGCCGTCGAGGTCGATAATGGCGAGCCGGCGGTGGCCCAGAGCCACGTGGGGAGCCGTCCACATCCCCTCCGCATCCGGGCCGCGGCAAGCCAGCGTGTCGGTCATGTTCCGGATCTCTTCGTGCCGTGCCGACACGTCGTGTCCGAAGTCCACCCACCCGGCGATTCCGCACATTCCTCTGCCCCCTCTCTCTTTACGCGTTGTTCAGAAGAACTTCGTTGACCACCTTCACCAGGGTCCCTGGGGTCGCGGCCGTGTAGACGATGTCGAACGAAAGCTCGACTCTGAATTCGTTCTCGATGCGCGTCAGTGTGTTGAACAGTGACAGCGAGTCGTACCCGAGGCTGTCGAAGTCCTCGTCCGCCGTGCCTCTGCCCAGCTCGATTTCGGTCCAGACGTCCGGGTCGGCGCATTCCCGCAGGATGCGCACCAGGTCATCGAGAGTGAATTCCTTCACTTTCGTCCTCCTTCATCGAATGAGAGTCGGAAGTCTCTTCCGGATCTGCTGCCTCTTTTTTCACCTGGGCGAGGCGCTTGTTGTTCAGCACGGGCAGGACCGCGAAGGCAGTGAGCGCCATGGCGGTACCACCGACGTAGAAGGCGGCAGGGATTCCGAAGAATTTCGCCACCAGGCCGCCCACTATTCCTCCGACGGTGAAAGCGCCCACGGCGACGGACCGGTAGGCCGCGGTGACGCGGCCCATCAGTTCGTTCGGCACGATCTGCTGTCGGAAGGTGACGACCTGGATGGTCTGGATCAGGACGACGAAGCCGTCCAGCGCCATGAAGGCGACGGTGGCCGCCGGGCTGATCGCCAGCCCCATGCCGATGATGGACCCGGCCGACAGCAGGTTCGTCACCAGGATCAGCGTGCCCAGCGGCATCCACTCGCCGACCTTGCCGGCCACGAGGCCGCCGATGACCGCGCCGATGGCACCGGCCGCGAGCAGGACGCCGTACCAGCTGGAGGTGACGCCCAGCACGTCCGTGGCAAGGAGTACGAGGATGCCGTAGGTGGCAGCGCTGACAGCGTTGCCCATCGCCGCGACGACACTCAGCGACCGCAGCGTCGGCGACGACCAGTACCACCGCGCGCCGACGGCGATGTCCGCGGTGATGCCCTTCACCGTCAGGGGCTCCGCGGACGGCTCCTGCCGGTGGCAGGTGGCCGAGGGGATCAGCGCCAGCAGGCCGACGGCGGCCAGATAGCCGCCGGCCCCGAGCACGAACGGGGCCGCGGCCGCGGAGGCGAAGAGGAATCCGCCCATCGGCGGTCCGACGAACTCGTTGCAGACGACGAACGTCGTCTGCAACCGTCCGTTGGCCCGGCCCAGATCGTCCGGGGCCACCAGGGTCGGAAGCCACGCGGACGACGAACTGTCATAGAGCGTCTCGGCCGTCCCGATGGCGAAGAAGACCGCGTAGAGCAGCGGCATGGAGACGGCGTCGCCGAGGACCGCCACCACGAGGGCCGCGAATCCGGCGACGCGTATCCAGTTCGCCGCCTGTGCGACACGCTTGCGATCCAGCCGGTCTGCGAGGGCTCCGGAGAGGAAGGCCAGGACCAGCCACGGGGCCCTCTGTGCCACGGTGATGCCGGCGATCAGCGCCGGGTCGTGGGTCACGGTGGCCGCGAGCAGGGGCGCTGCGGCCAAGCTCACCCCGTCCGAAAGGTTCGACGTGGCGGTGGCTGCCCACAGCTTCTGGAAGGGCCGGCTGCCGGGTGTGGGGTCCATCGTCAGTTCTCCTTGGGTGAGGCTTCACGCGCCACGGCTTCGGACAGCGCGGCTACGGCACGGGACTCGACGAGCGGCATCGTCCAGTCGTGCTCACCGCTCCCGCCGACCACCACGCGATTGAACCCGTCCACCATCAGGCGGTAGGAGTTGACGTCGGAGTACTCCGTCACCGTCTCCCGGCCGGATGTGTCGCGGTGGACCAGGTGCACGGTGTCCCGGGCCACCGCGGAGAACGGCCAGTCGGGCAGCGAGAGCTGCTCTCCGGCTCCGCGCAGAGCGAGGACCTCACGCGGTCGTTCTGCTGTGAACGACACGTGAACCGCGGCCGTTGCGCCGTTGTCCCATGCCAGTGATGCCGTGGTGCTCGTGTCGATTCCGGTCGGGCCGGTGGTCATGGCACTCGATACGATCCGGGGCGCCTGCCAGCCGTTCACGGCCAGTACCGCGCTCAGAACGTAGCCCCCCAGGTCGTAGAGTGCGCCGCCGCCCCGCGCCGGGTCCCAGCGGTAGTTGCCGTGGTCCGCCCGGTGCACGGCGAACGTCGCGTCGATGTGCGCTCCGTGTCCGAAGGACGCGGCGATCCGTTCTGCCGAACGCATCCGTGGGTGCCACCGGTACCACATGGCCTCCGAGACGGTGCGCCCGGCACGGTCGGCGGCTTCCGCGATCCGGTCCACCTGTGCGGCCGACAGGGCGAGCGGCTTTTCGCACAGCACGTGCTTCCCCGCCTCGAGCGCCTTGACGCACCAGGCCAGGTGGCTCTCGTTGCTCAGGCTGATGTACACGACGTCCACGGCGTCGTCCGCCAGCACGTCCTCGTAGTCGGTGGTCGCCTTCCGGGGGGAGAGGAGCTCGGCCCGCCGCAGTTCCCTGGCGGCCGCGATCCGCAGGGTACCCAGCCGGGACTGGTGCACCGCCGGTGCCATGGCGATCCGGGCCACATGGCCGGCCCCGATGAATCCCCAGTTCAGCATGGGAATTGCGCCCCGGTACCGGGCAGGAGCAGCGCTCCCGTCAGGCGGCGGGCAGCAGCGGCGGCCGGGTTGCGACGACGGATCTCCTCGCGCAGGAGCGCCATCCCTTCCAGGACACCGCAGTGGGCCAGTACGCCGGCGTCGAGCGCGGCGAGACCGAGGTGACGGGACAGTCGCAGCACGGTCTGCTTGGCCTGCTCGTCGTCCCCCGCCACCAGATTGAGCGCCCCCGTGCCGTCCGAGGTGAGGTCTTCCGTGGTGCAGGTGCTGAAGGCCTTGACCAGACGCGCGTACGGGATGCGCCGGGCGATTTCGACCGCTCCACTGGTGTCGGGAGGCAGGACGATGCCATCGCCCTCCTCGGTCAGCGGGTTCGTGGCATCCACGACGATCCGGCCCTCGGCGAACCCGGGGAACTTCTCCGCCAGGTTCAGCGCAGCGGCGAAGGGAAGCGCGAGTACCACGATGTCCGCTCCGTCGAGCGCTTCGAGCGTCGGCCGCACGGCCCGCCGGTCCAGCAGGGGGCCCGAGCGGCCGGGCGTCCCGGCATCGGCACGGCGGGTCGCGACCCGAGTGCTGACCCCGCGGTCCATCAGGCGTAGGGCAAGAGCGGTTCCGAAACGGCCGGCGCCCAGCACGCACACGGAACCGTAGGTGTCGTCAGTCATGGGATACCCCCAGAGTGCGGGAAGCGAAAGCATGCGCGCTCTTCAGGACGTCGAAGCAGACATCGGATTCTTGGCCGTCCCTCGGTGCGAACAGCAGAACGGTGCCCCGGGGGAGCCGGTCACCGGCGAGCGGGTGGTACTCGCCCCATCCCGCCTCGACGACCGAGGCCGCCTCGGCCGCCGGCAGGCTGACGTGCCAGGAGCCGTCGTACGAAGGGTGGGCGTGCGCGAACTCGAACGGCCGGCCGTGTTCCCCCGCCTCCGTGAGGTGAAGGCCGACGGCGCCCGGGACGGACACCCTGGTGGCGGACACCTCGACGCCGGCGAGCTCCTCGCACCGGTGCAGGAGCCGTCGCTGTACGTAGTACGCGGAGTTGTGGGTGAGCTGCTGGTGCGGCACGGTGGCACTGGTGGCAGGCCGCGGCCCCGAGCGTTCGGGCAGTCGCATCACAGCTGCTCCGCACCGGTCGGTGCCGGACGGGAGACGCGGTCGGCCAGGCCGAGGTGGTCCACGACGGCGTCGACATTGGCCTGCACGTGGCGGGTCGAGCCCGATCCGGGAAGCGGCACCACGTGGTCACCGAGGTCGAGCAGCACGCCGAGCGCCACCTGGGCAGCGGGAACGCCCTTGCGTTCGGCCGCGCGCACCGTCCTCGGCTCGGTCAGCAAGGCGCCTTCGGCGAAAGGCTGGTAGGCCATGACGGTGATGCCCCGGTCCTTGCAGTACTCGACCAGGCGCAGGTCGTCCGGTGTGATGCGCAGGGCGTGCAGATGGTTCTGCACGCTGGCGATCGGCCCTTCGCGCTCGGCACGCTGAAGCTGCTCGAGCGTCACGTTGCACAGTCCGACATGACGGGCCAGGCCGCGGCGCCGGATGTCCTGCAGGGCACCGACCTGAGCCTCCAGGGGAATCCTGGTGGAGGGGTGATGCAGCTGCAGCACATCGACTGCTTCGAGCTTCAGCCTGCGCAGACTGCCTTCGGCGGACCGGGCCAGGCCCTCCGGCCGTGCGTCGACGGCCCAGCCGGCGGACGCGTCACGCACCACACCCACCTTGGTGGCCACGAGCGGCCGGGAGTCACGCCGGCTCAGCGCCTCTCCGATGATGCGCTCGGACCAGTAGGGGCCGTAGCAGTCGGCGGTGTCGATCACGGCCACCCCGCTGTCACAGGCGAGGTGGACGACCCTGCGGCTCTCGTTCTCGTCCCGCGGCGGGCCGAAGGAATCGGGTCCGGCCAAGCGGTTGCCGCCCAGCCCCAGCCGCAGGGGTCCCCACAACAAGGCCGGTTCCACCGCGGACGGGTTCCCGACGGTGACTTCGTTCAGTGCACTCATGACGCGAGGACCTCCAGTTGGTCAAGGCCCCTCCCCAGGAAGCGGCCGGACCAGCGCAGCGGCTGCTCCGCGTGGAGGGACAGCAGGGGGAGGCGGTCGAGGACCGCGCGCAGCATCGCTTCCAGCTCGACCCGGGCCAGTGACGCGCCCACGCAGTAGTGCGGGCCCTGGGAGAAGCTGAGGTGGGGATTGGAGGCGCGGTCCAGGCGGTACGCGTCCGGATCGTCGAAAACCCGCGGGTCCCGGTTGCACAGCCCCAGGAGTACGGCGACCTGGGCCTCGGCCGGTATGACCGTGTCTCCCACGACGGTGTCCTCGGTCGTCCTGCGCATCACCACGTGCGCCGGGCTGTGCAGCCGCAGGAGCTCCTCGATCGCCGGCGCGACCAGTGCCTCGTCGGCCACCAGCCGCTCGAACCGATCACGACGCCACAGCAGCGACAGCAGCATGTTCCCGAAGAAGTTCGCGCTCGTCTCGAAGCCCGCGACCACCAACAGGATGCAGGTGGCGAGCAGTTCGTCGTCGTCGATGCCCGCGGCGACGGCCCGCTCGGCCATGATCGGCAACAGTCCCGATCCTCCGGGGGCCTCGCGGTGGGCGGACAGCTGTTCCTGGAAGAAGGCGAGGATCTCATCGGCACTGCGGTTGAACTGCTCGTCACTGGTGTGCTGCGACAGGGAGACGGCCCACCGGCCGAGGAAGGCTCCCTCGACCGGGGACACGCCCAGCAGACGGCAGATGGCATCCGACGCGACCGGGTAGGCCACCGTCGCCATGATGTCGGTCTGCCGGCCCCCGGCCGAGGCGACCTCGTCGAGCCGGTCCAGGTGGTCACAGGTCGCCTGACGGATGCCGGCCTTCAGCTCCGCCAGGCGGGCGGGTGTGAAGCAGTCGCTGACCATGCGCCGCAGCCGCATGTGCTGCTGGGCGTCCTTGAACATGAAGAAACGCGAGGAGACCTGCTCCCAGATCCCGAGCCCGGGCTTCCTGGTCATGCTGCTCACGGTGCGGTCCCTCAGGAGCTGTACTGCTTCTGGGTGGCCGAGGACCAGCCAGAGTCCTTCGCCGGTCTGCTGGACGACCCTGCTCCGGTCGATCTTGCTGGAGAAGCGCGCCGCGACCTCGTCCTGGGGGTCCTGTCCTACGTGATCGATCACCATGTGGAGGTCATCTCCTCTCCTGTGCGGTGGTGGCGGCGGTGTGCCAGGTCGATTCCGGATACTCGGGCAGGGCGAAAGGCCCACGGGTCCTGCCCGGGCTGCTCGCCGGGGCGAGCCGGGTGACGAACTGCTCCGGGTGATCGGCCATGAGGCTCGATGCCGCGGCGTACACGAACTGGTATCCGACCGTGCTGCTGTACGTGTCCCGGAGGTAGAGCATGTCCAACGTGCCCGGAGGCGGCTCGCAGAGGCTCAGCTCGGCGGCCTCCGTCAAGAAGTAGAAGTGGTTCAGCCAGGCTTCGGTGCGGCAGTACGAGGCCCAGAGCCGCCGCCTCTCGCCGGCGTCCGGGAGTGCGGCGAGGTACCTGTCGAACCCCACCCGCCCGAGAGCCAGCGCTGCGGCTTCGGATTCGACGTAGTGCACGATGCCCTCGGTCGGCCCCGGCCCGGGATCGGCTTCGTAGAGGAAGTGCCCCAGCTCGTGGAGGAGCACCGTGAGGGACGATGTGGTGCCGTCGTCGGTGGCCAGGATGCGAAAGCCGGTGGCCGTCCTGGCGGTCCGGCCGGCCGGACCGCCGCCCGGTGGGCTGCTGACCGTGGCCAGTGCTTCCTCGTCCGGGAGCGAGAGCTCCTTCAGTACGACCCGGGCCGCCTCGACCGCGCTGCTCCGCAAGGGGATGCTCCGCAACCAGGAATGTTCGATCAGCGGCACGGCATGGTCGGCGTACCTCTGCAGCAGAGGGGGAGCCAGCCTTGTCATGGCGGCACGGCTCCGGTCGATCTGGGCGCCGTAGAGCTCCCGCAGGTCGTCGGAGAGCGGGTGCAGCTCCACCGCACGACGGCGTTCGGCCCAGAGGTCCGCGAGCTGTCCGGAGTTTCTCCGGAGCGCCCGGGCAGCCTCGACGTAGCTGGTCTGGAAGAGGTCCCAGCCGCCCTGGATTCTGGTCAGCACAAGGAGTTCTGGCACCGAAGTCACCGATCTTTCTCAGGGTCCGGAGGTCGAGGAGCGGCTGAGCCTGTACAGGCGGGAGCCGTCGCTGAACCGCATCCGGTCTCCGTCGATCACGCATCTGGGGTACTGCTCTCCGGGTACCGCATAGACATGGGCGGCCGTCCTGCGCAGTTCGAGCGCGAACCCGCTCCGCGTGCGCACCGTGGCGACGTCCGCCGCGACCTCGGCTCCGAGGGAGTCGCCGGCATAGATCCCGGTGTCCTCGGTGTGGCTGTCCGCCGACGTCGCGCTCTCCGCCGGAAGCACGCTCCCCGCAGATGGTGCCAAGGTTCCCACCGAGGTGGTGGCGAGCGCCTGCTTGACCACCGTGCGCAGCTCCGGCGGAGTGACCGCGGCCGTTGCCGCGGCGACGATGTGTACGTCCTCCTGGGGGTAGCTCGCGAATTCGGTGGTGAATCCGGCGCTGGCCCCTTGGTGGTGGTAGTACGTCCGTCCTTCTTTGTCCTCGTCGACCAGGACGGACATCGCCATCTTCGGATGGAGACGGCGAGAGAGCAGGTCTCCACGGATACGGCTGCTCACCGTTCCGTTGCCGCCGTCACCCCGCAGGTGGGCCGCGATGTCGACGAGCAGTGCCATGAGGTCCCTCGGACGCGCCCAGAAACCGCCGGCGCATGTCTCGGGGTAGTGGAGGGAGCCGTGCGGAACGGGTATCGCCGGATGGATGAAACCCTTTGCCAGGAAATGGTTCACCGGTCCTTCGAGAGAATCGGCCAGCACGGCCGCACCGGGGGAAATTCTGCGGATCGTATCCGGGAGGAGTCCAGCGATGTCACGTCCCTGCCCGAGCTCTTCCTGAAGAAGCGCAAAGGCGCCGCTGCAGTAGGCGACACGACCCGTCGGTATCCCGGTGAAGGCGAGCGCCGGCGACCTACCCTTACCGGCAATGATCTCGGCTACGGTCGGAACCGTCTCATCGCGCGCGTATCCGGGAACACTGCGTACGTTGAGGCCCGTCAGGTGATGGAGGACCTGGCGGGGCGTGAGGGCAACCCTCCGACCCAGATATCGGGGAATCAGGTGGTCGACGAACCGCATCGGCTCGTCCAAACGCAGATCGCCCTGCCCGTCCAGGACAAGACATGCTGCCGCGGTGATGAACTTCGAGATCGAACCCAGCTGGTAGTACTGCTCCGCCGGTGCCACGCCGGCATGTACCGGTCCCCACTCGACCAAGGTTTCGCGTCCCTTGTCGACGAGGAGCACCACGATGTTTCCGCTGGTACCTGCCTCCACGATCGCCTGGTCGATCGCGTCCTGAATGATCGCTTGCGGTGTCACTGAATCACGGATCCGAGCTGGGAGTTGGGACGAAGTGGTGGAGCTCCTCAGGAGGGACCCGCGTCCGATACGAAGAAACCGACGACAGCCGTCCGGGGCTGGTCTCCCGCGCTGGGCGTCACCGGCGCGACCCGGTGATGGACCTGGGAGGTGAGCAGGACCAAACGGTTGGGGCGGGCAGAGACGAAGATGCCGTGCCCGATGTCGTTCCTGTACTGCTCGGCACGCACGTCGAGCAGGAAGTCGGGACCCAGGTCGCCGTTGATCTCCCGGGGCCGGCCATCGGAGTGCCCGGTCCCGTCCCGGCCGGCCGCTTCGTCCTCGGCAAGGACGAACAGCTCGCCGCCCCACGAGGAACCCCATCGCGGATGCCCGTAGAAGACGTAGGCACCCAGCAGGCTCTCGGCGTCGTTGTGCCAGTTCAGACCTGCCCCTACCCCGGACAGCACCGTGCGGCCGGTGACGGTGGCCCCCTGGCCGGTGATCCCCTGCGGGTACCTGTCCTGGAGCGCTTCGTCCGGCCGGGCGATGCGTTCGACGAGCGCTCCCACCCGGCTCATGCCCGGAGGAGTGAAGTCCACCCGGCCCCGGGTGGCCAGCTCGCTCTGAAGGACCGGGGCCGATGACAGCCCGTACGCCTTGACCCATTCCTTGGAATGCATGGGGCGATAGGACAGGAACTGCAGCGAGGTCGCCAGCGATGCGAATTCGGCCTCGCCGAGAAAGTCATCCACCACGGTGAGGTGCGGAGTTCTAATGGTGATCTTCATGGGAGATGTCTTCCTGCAATGCCGTCGCGATGTCACGCTTCAGAGGCGGGGCGGGCCGGCGGCCCGATGGGCGCGCCGACCCGCCCCTCGTCCCTGTGTGTCAGACCAGGTCGAGGACATCCGCGGGAACAACGGCCAGGTTGCGCGGCCAGGCCAGCATCTCGATGTCCTCGAGCACCGACTTCTCCTCGACGAGCTCGATGTTCTTCGTGTCCTGAGAGTCCATGATGATTCCTTCCACAGGGGGAGCGAACTCCCCTATCCATATGAATCAGCAAGAGCGGGTCGGAGTTGCCTGAAGGTTTTCCCCAGTGACTCCGGAGCACCTGCCTGCTTGCTGAGACAAGAATTGCCCCACGAGCGACGGCACGACAATGAGGGCAATGGGACATGATGTGGCGTTGCAGGAACCTGAAGGGAACGGATCTCACCGAAACTGGACATCAACCATCAATCGTGCCCATCTCGGCCGCTGAGCTGCTGGAAGCAGGGCACTGCAGCCCGTCAGCCGAACATGTTGCAGCCCTCGGAAACTCAACGGCCGGACGGACTGCATTGACTGCTCGGTGCCGGGGACGGGCTGGAGAAGCTGCCGCCGCAGGAGACAGGCAGGTCAGAGGACTGACCGGCAGTCAGCGCCCCATTCGGGCGCTTCGTTCATGTTCAGCCTCCTGCAATGTCACTTCATGAGCACCTTCCACTCTTGTACGGCTGAAGCGGCCGGGAGAAGCTCACTGCCTTGCGATCCTCTGGGGTTGTTCTGAACGGGGACGCACGGTGTCGCGTCCGTTTTCCGCGGCGGCGCGTACCGCAACCGGCGGGTCGGTCACCAATGGCGAATCACGGAGGAATCATGGAAGACACGAGAGACCTCTCGGGCGCGATGGAAGACGTCATCTCCACGTTGATGGCCGACGGCTTCCTGTCACGGATCTATCACCACGAACACCGCGTGTTCCCCGCGGCCGCGGAGAAGATCAGGGACGTCTTCGGCTGGGACGACCTGAACGAGCTCCTGGAGACGCATCAGCTCAGATCCCCCCAGATGCGGTTGTCGCGGGACGGCAAGCAGCTGGCCGAGGCCGCCTACATGGAGGCGCGTGCCGCCCGACGCGGCCGCCGGCGCGTCCGCATCGACCCGGTGAAGCTGCGCACGGCGCTCCACGCGGGCCACACGCTCGCGATGAGGTACGTGGACGAGATCCACCCCGGGGTGTCGCAGCTCTCCGAGGCATTCGAGCGCAGGCTGCTCAGCGACTTCGAATTCAACCTCTACGCCTCCTGGGCACCCACCGGCAGCTTCAACGCCCACTGGGACGACCACGACGTGTTCGTCATCCAGCTCCAGGGCAGGAAGCGGTGGCGCATCTTCGGGCGCAACGAATTCTCCATGCACCCGGCGGACTCGGCCATGGGCACGCCGCCCGCCGAGGTCGTCGACGACCTGGTGCTCTCTCCCGGCGACGTATTCTTCCTCCCCCGGGGCTTCTGGCACGACCCGGTGACCGAGGAAGGCCCCTCCCTCCACATCACCGGATCGATCCCCTGCACCACCGGTATGGATCTGGCCCGTTGGCTGTTGGATCAGCTCCGTGAGGACGAGGCGATGTGTGCCGAGCTGCTGCGCTTCGGGAATCCGGACGACCCGCAGGAGGTGCTGCGTAAGGTGCGGGAGCGGCTGAACGGGGCGCTCGCGGAGGAGGACCTGTTGCAGCGGTTCTTCGCCGTCCGGGACGGCGCGCAGTTCGGCAGGTTCCAGCTCGGGCTCCCGGACGTCGGCTCCGCGTCTGCCGCGTAGGGCAGTTCTCCGGCTACTGGTGCATGACCCACGCCGTCCGAAGCGGCGGCACGGTCCGCCGACGTCTCGATGAGCCGGAGCACGTGCCACTGCGTGCCGGTAGGGGCGGTGGGGAGCGGTCGCCAGGGGTCGCGTCGTACGCGCGTCCGCAGAACCCAAAGCGTGGACGCCCGACAGGCCCTACGCGCAGTGGGGCATCTCCTGCGCCCCCGGGTCGTCGAGCGCGACGGCCAGGAGCAACGCAGCCGTGGGGGTGCGGGGGTGCGGGTGGGGTGGCCCCGCTGACGCGCCGACAAATCCCAAACAGGACAGTCGAAGACGTCAGTCAGTCGGCGAGTCAGACGCATCAGCAGAACCACCACTCACATCCTCACTGTCAGGCGGTGTCGAGGCCGTCGATCAGGCGGTTGAGGAACCGGGTGAAGGTGGCTTCGGGCGTGAGGGGGCGTCCGGGGGCGGCGAGGGCTTCGGCGAGTTCGGGGTGGCGGCCGTCCGAGGCGACGGCGGTGAGGTAGCGGGCTTCGGCCGCGGTGCGGTCGGGTGACCGCGAGGCCTCGGCCTGCGCGATCTCGTGGGCGACGTGCCCGGCCACGAATGCGGTGAGCTGGGCGAAGACCTCCAGCTTTGCCGCACCGTCCAGTCCGGTGGGCCGCAGGGCGGCGAGCGCGCGTTCCAGGAAGGCCAGGGTGTTGGGGCCGGGGGTGCGGCGGGTGGCCAGCGCGGCGGGCAGCCAGGGGTGGCGCAGCATGTGGGCGCGCTGGAGGTGGGCGATGGCCTTCAGCTCGGCGCGCCAGGCGGTGGTGGGTGTGTGCGTGGTCGGCAGTTCGGCGCTGACGTGGTCGATCATCAGCTCCAGCAGCGTCTCCTTGTCGGGGGCGTAGCTGTAGAGCGACATGGCGCCGGCTCCGACCCGTGCGGCGACCTTCCGGATGGTGACCGCTTCCAGCCCCTCCGCGTCCGCCAGGGCGACGGCTGCCGCCGTGATCACCTCTCGGCTGTAGGCGGGCTTGCGGCCCCTGCGGGGCTGCGTGGAGGAACTCAGCCAGAGCCGCTCGGGGTCGACGCCCGTGGCCTCGACGCCTCTTTCACGGGGCATGGTCCACGCTCCCTTCCTCGATCGGGGTGGCCCTTGCGTGCCTCATCCAAGCATCCTCTATTCTCGTACACTGTACGGATATCAAGGAGGGGAACGATGGCATCACGCACGCACGGTCCTGCGCCGAGGCCTGCCTGGACACCGCCTGCCGGTAAGCCGCCACTGGCCGCACGGATGATGAGGGCGACCTGGCGCGGCCTCCCGGCCAAGCGGCACGACGTCGGGTGGGAGCCGGGGCTGCCGGTGCCCGCCGCCGACGGCAGCCCGCTGGTCACGGACCACTACTTCCCGCGCGCCGAGGGCGACTTCCCCACCCTCCTGGTCCGCTCGCCGTACGGCAGGGGCCTGCCCTGGTCCCCCATGTACGGAGTGCTCTTCGCCGAACAGGGCTTCCACGTGGTGCTGCAGAGCTGCCGCGGCACCGGCGGTTCCGGCGGCGAGTTCGACCTGTGGCGCAACGAGGCCGCCGACGGCCTGGCCACGGTGTCCTGGCTGCGCGAGCAGAGGTGGTTCGACGGAACACTGGGGACCGTCGGCCCCAGCTACCTGGGCTACGTGCAGTGGGCCCTCGCCGCGGACCCGCCACCGGAGCTGAAGGCGATGGTGGTGCAGGTGGGACTGCACGATCCGCACGCCCTGTTCCACGCGGACGGCGGCGCGCTCCGCCTGGAGAACGCCCTCGCCGTCGGCGTCGGCATGACGTACCAGCGCCAAGGGACGGCGCCGTTCCTGAGGGCGACTCTGCGTCTGCGGCGGCGCCTGCGCGATGTCACCACCGCGCGGCCCCTGCGCGGGGCGTACGGGTCCGCCCTCGGGGGCGAGGCGCCCTGGCTGGACGACGTGATGTCGCACCCGGACGCCGAGGACGCGTACTGGCGCGGCGCTTCGTCGGCGGCGGTGGCGGAGCGGCTGAGCGTGCCGACCGGTTTGATCACCGGGTGGCACGACGTACTGGGCGACCAGACCTTCGAGCAGTACCGCCGGCTGCGTGCGGCCGGGTGCGAGACCGCCCTGCTCGTCGGCCCCTGGACCCACACATCGGCGTTGCAGCAGGGGTGGCCCGAGGTGTTCGCCGAAAGCCTCGCCTGGCTGCGCGCGCACCTGTACGCCGACCCCTCGGGCCTGCGTCCCACCAGGGTGCGCGTGCACGTCGGCGGCGAAGACGACTGGAGGGACATCGACGACTGGCCGCCGGCCACGGTCGCCGGCCCGTGGTTTCCCACCGCGCAGGGGCACCTCGTCCAGCAGGCTCCGACGCGATCCGCGCCCCTGGCGTCGTTCCGCTACGACCCGGACCACCCCACCCCCTCCCTCGGCGGCCCGCTGCTCTCCCGTACCGCCGGTCCTCGCGACAACAGCACCCTGGAGATCCGGGACGACGTACTGACCTTCACCGGCCCCCCGCTGACCGAGCCCCTGGACATCCTCGGCCCGGTCTCCGCACGGCTGAGCGTCTCCACGGACACCGGCCACGCCGACGTCTTCACCCGTCTGTGCGACGTGGACGCACAAGGCCGCTCCGTCAACATCTGCGACGGGCTGGGCCGACTGCGGACGGACGGGCAGGAGCCGTCGCAGATCACTGTGCCGATGAGCCACACCGCCCACCGCTTCGCCGTCGGTCACCGCGTGCGCTGGCAGATCAGCGCGGGCGCCCATCCGCGCTACGCCCGCAATCCCGGCACCGGGGAGCCGCCGCTGGACGCCACCACCTTCACACCGGTGCGCATCACGCTCCACGCGGACTCGGCGCTGACGCTCGCGACGCCTGCCCCCGGTTCCGGGCCGGGCCCCTCGGGCACCGGCTGACCTGCCGGCCCTGGCAGGCCCGGCATCCGTCCCGCACCCGGACCCGGACCCGGACCTCACCAGACACGTGCCCCCGCCGCGCCATGGGGGGGGTGAACTCCCGCCCGATCCATGCTCCTTGCTCGCGGAGAAGCGTGCGATCGGCCCGTTCGGCCGCACCGCCCCATGCCGAAGCCGTCGTGGGCCGGGGCGGCGAGTAGCCTTCCAGGAAGAGCGGGGGAGGAACGGTTGCCTGGCGTTGATGGATGCGCTACAGAATCGAGCCGGGAGCCGGGAGCCGGGAGCCGGGAGCCGGGAGCCGGGAGCCGGGAGCCGGGAGCCGGGAGCCGGGAGCCGGGAGCCGGGAGCCGGGAGCCGGGAGCC